>JAGVGA010000042.1 GCA_020057345.1 Candidatus Omnitrophota bacterium
ACGCTCTTCCGATCTGATCGGCAGGTCTGTCTTGCCCCTCAAGGCCGCGATGATCCCTGGGCCGACGGTGATATTCGGCACAAAATGACCGTCCATCACATCCACGTGCAGGAAATCCGCGCCAGCCTCTTTGGCGCGCTTGACCTCATCGGCCAGCTTTGAAAAATCACACGCAAGGATCGACGGACCGACAAGTATTTTCATAAAATGACCTCATGCCGACTAACGATACAATTCATTTTTCTCAATATACTTTACGACTTTATCCGGCGTCAGGTAGCGGATGGAACGTCCTTGCCTGACCAGGGTGCGGATCAAAGACGATGAAATATCCACCTGGGCCACTTTGATCTTTAAAAAAGATTTGCCTGTCAGTCGCCTGCCAAACCCGGGCCGCTTCGCCAAAACGAATTTAGCGAGATTATAGATCTCGTGAACACTCTTCCATGTCGGGATCTCATTGACCAAGTCCGAACCGCAGATAAAAAACAGGTCGGCGCGCGGGTATCGCTTTTTGATCTGTCTTAACGTATCGACCGTATAGGACTTGCCTTTTCGTAAGATCTCTATATCGGAGACCTCAAAATGCGGATTCTCGGACGCGGCTAACTCGACCATCATTAAGCGTTCTTTGGCGGCGATCACGTCTTTATCGCTCTTATGGGGTGGAACGAACGTCGGAACATAGATCACGCGGTCAAGCTTCAGTTGCCCAAGAACCTGCTCGCCCAAGATCAAGTGGCCGTAATGAATAGGATTGAATGTTCCCCCGAGTATGCCTATTTTCATAATCTAGTTTATCGTTTATCGTTAATCGTCTATGGAAAAATTAACTATAAACGATACACGATAAACGAATCACTCTCTTATCTGTCCGCTGCCTCTGATCACATACTTGTAAGTGGTCAATTCTTCTAAGCCCATGGGGCCGCGCGCATGAAGCTTATCCGTGCTGATGCCGATCTCTGCACCGAATCCGAATTGGTAGCCATCCGTGAAACGGGTGGACGCGTTCACGTAAACGCAGGCAGAATCCACTTCTCTCAAAAACTTCTCTGCGTTCGCCTGATCCTGCGTCACGATCATGTCCGAATGATTGGACCCAAAATGATTGATATGGGCGATCGCCTCGTTTACATCGCTTACGACCTTGACCGACAAAATAAGATCCAGATATTCTGTTCCCCAATCGACTTGCGTCGCCCTTTTGATGTTTTTTACTATGCCTTTCGTTTTCGCGCATCCCCGGATCTCTACTTTCGCGTCTTCCAAAGATTCGATCATGGTCGGCAAAAAATTTCTGGCGATCTTCTCGCTGACCAAAAGCGTCTCGATCGCATTGCACACCGCAGGCCGCTGCACCTTAGCATTCAGGATAATGCGCTGCGCCATGGGTAAATCAGCCGAATCGTCGATATATGCGTGACAAACACCCTTATAATGCTTAATGACGGGGATCTTGGACTTGTCGTGCACTTCTTTGATCAAAGATTCTCCGCCGCGCGGCATCACCAAGTCTATAACCTCATCTAAAGACAACAAGACATCCACCGCCTTGCGGTCGATCATCTGGACCAAATGGAGAACCGCCTTGGGCAAACCGGCTGAATCCACGACATTTTCCAGAAGGCGGTAAATAGCCCGATTGGAATGGATCGCGTCGCTGCCGCCTCTTAGAATAACGCTGTTGCCTGACTTAAAACAGAGCCCGATGCAATCCGAGGTGACGTTCGGCCTTGACTCATAAATGATCAGGATGACGCCAATAGGGACCCTGACCTTAGAGATCAGGAGCCCGTTAGGCCGGCTCCAGGATTTAATCACCTCGCCAACGGGATCGTTCAACTTTGCGATCTCTTTAAGCGAGTCTGCCATTTCCCGTATCCGCTTTTCGTTGAGCGTCAAACGCTCCACAAAAACAGCGCTCAGGCCTTTCTTCTGCGCGCACGCCAGATCCTTCTTATTGGCCTTTAAGATCTCATCTTTATTTCCGACCAAGGCCTCAACCATGGCCTCCAAGACCGCGTTCTTTTTTTCAGGTGACAGAGACGCCAAAATAAAAGACGCCTTTTCGGCCTCACGAGCGATCTTCAACAATCGGTTCCTCAATAGTTCTTTTCTCATGACAAGTTACCCTAAGATCACAAGGTTGTCTCGATGGACGACTTCAAGTTTGTTCTTTTTTCCTTTTACCTCGGCAAGGCCCGAAGAAGAAAAATTCACTTTTCCCTTGGCAAACGACTTGCCCTCCTGGTCGACGATCTCGATAATATCGCCCTCCTTGAAATGTCCGTCCACGCCGGTGATACCCGGTGCCAAAAGACTTTTGAAACCGAGCACCAGAGCATTCCTGGCACCCTCATCAACATAGATCCTGCCCGAGCCTGCGGCGCCAAAGGCGATCCATCTTTTTTTCAGGCTCAGCCGGCGGTTGGCCGGAACGGCGAAAAGAGTACCGTCCGCTTCGCCAGAAACGAAATCGATCTTCAAGTCGTCCTTAAAACCATTGGCAAGGACGACCGGAATGCCCATATTGGTAGCGATACGCGCGGCTTCGATCTTCGTAGACATACCTCCTACGCAAGACGCCTTATCCGTGCCGCACGCGCTGTACTCGATCTCAGGAGTTATCTCCTTAACTTCCTTGACGAGCTTTCCAAAGCTCTTAGTCTTAGCATCAAAACGGTCATAAAGCCCGTCTGTGTCCGTCAGGATCAAAAGACCGTCGGCATCAACAGCCCCGGCCACAAGCGCAGATAAGGTATCGTTATCCCCGAACCTGATCTCATCAACAGAAATAGCATCGTTCTCGTTGATAACGGGTACGACCTTGAATTTAAGTAGTGTGTCAATGGTGTTGCGGGCATTATTGTATCTTTTTTCATCATTAAAATCATCACGCGTCAAAAGCACCTGACCATATTTGAGCCCGAGCCCAGCCATATCGGACGCATAAGAATAGGCCTGCATCAAGATGTTCTGACCTGTTGATGCTGCCGCCTGAATTTCGGAAAGTACAGACGGCCTCGTCTTCATACCCAAAACAGACAGACCGCTGGCGACAGCTCCCGAAGTAACAAGAACTACATCTTTGCCTTCATTAATAAACCTTGCGATGAGCCTGACTATTCGCGAAAGATTCTCCGGGATTATAGCGGTCTTTCCGCCCGTCAGGACGCTGGAGCCGACCTTAATAACGATCTTCTGGGATATTTTCGCTGATCTCTTCAAGCAACACCTCCAACCCTTCGCCGCAAAGCGCGGACACCTCAAAGATCTTCTTGCGCACGCGCTTTTTAAATTCCTTCAGATTTTTTTTCGCCGCAGCGAGATCCATCTTGTTGGCAACGAGGATCTGTTTTTTCTTTGCCAGCGCTTCTGAAAACTCATTAAGCTCCTTATTGATCGCCGCGTAATCGTGATACGGGTCCCTGCCGTCCACGCCAGCCATATCGATCAGATGGATGAGGATCTGAGTCCGCTCCACATGCTTTAAAAATCTATCGCCCAGGCCCTTGCCCTTATGCGCGCCCTCGATCAGGCCGGGGATATCCGCAATGATGAACTCGCTGTCTGAATCTTCCATCCTCACCACGCCCAAATTCGGGGCTTTCGTGGTAAAAGGGTAGCTTGCTATCTTCGGCGTCGCGTTCGAGATCTTGGAGATGAACGTTGATTTTCCGGCATTCGGAAACCCGACGATACCGACATCCGCGATGAGTTTCAGGTTAAAAAGAAACTCCCTCTCTTCTCCGGCAGTGCCGTATTCGGCGTCCCTGTTGCGCGAATTGCCGCTCCCCCCCTGTCCGCCCTTGGCAACAACCACCTCAAGTGCGTGCACGTTTAAGTCGCGAACAAGACACTCTGTCGCACTATCGGTGACGACCGTACCCAATGGCACGCGGATCATGCAATCCGCGCCGCGGCTGCCTGTCTTATTGCTGCTGGAACCATGCTTGCCGCTCTCGGCCTTAAAATGACGCTGGAATTGAAAATCAAGAAGCGTGTAAATATTCTTATCCGCTCGCAAGATCACGTCCCCGCCGTCCCCGCCGTCCCCGCCGTTTGCCTTGCCGTGCTCCACTCGGGTGTCGCGGAAAAAACTCTGGCAGCCGT
Organism: Candidatus Omnitrophota bacterium; assembly: GCA_020057345.1. Taxonomy (GTDB): domain Bacteria; phylum Omnitrophota; class Gorgyraeia; order Velamenicoccales; family Velamenicoccaceae; genus JAGVGA01. The sequence continues at coordinate 4,117 of JAGVGA010000042.1, forward strand.
TGCCACCGTCTCCGGCCTTGACCTTGATCTTCGCCGTATCGATAAACATAAATAATTCACAAATGACCGCCAAAAAAACGGCCACCTCATCCCTATCTCAAAATACAAATATTTAAGGAGTCCTTAAGACGAGATCTCAGTGATCTTGATTCGGGTAAGTTCCTGCCGATGGCCGTGGATCCTTCTGGAGCTCTTTCTCCGACGGTATGTAAAAGCTATGAGCTTAGGGCCGCGCTCCTGGGCTAACACCTGCGCGCTGACCTTAGCGCCTTTGACATAGGGCTTGCCGACTTCGACTTTTTCGCCGTCACACACTAAAAGCACATGGCTCAAAGTAACGTCTTTCTTGTTGGGAATCCGTTCGATGGTCAGGACATCGCCAACGCTGACCTTCTCCTGTTTGCCGCCTGTTTCGATGATCGCGTACATACTTTACTCCTTCTTGGCAAATAAGTTATAGCTCAAAAACCAAACAATCAAAGGGGACAAGGTTTTTAATATAACATAAACCCTAAAAAACGTCAAATGTTTCATTCGGGCGCAAAATTGA
>JAGVGA010000032.1 GCA_020057345.1 Candidatus Omnitrophota bacterium
AATGAATGAGCACTAAAATAGTACTATCTTACTGTAAAACAGATACTTACAACAGTGGGCAGCAACACTTTTTGACCTTTATGCCCGCAATGACACTTTAGGACAAAGTACTATGTTTTACTGTGACACGCTACTGTGACATGTTACTGTGACACGACAAAAAAGGAGGAAAAATGGATCCAAAATCGATGTTGGTATTGTCGTTATCCTTAGGGTTGGGGGCGGCCGCTGTGGGTTCGACGATCGCTTTGGGCCGGGCAGTTGCTTCAGCCATGGATGCGATAGGCAGGCAGCCTGAGGCATCGGGCAAGATCTTGTTAAACATGACCATCGGTTGCGCTTTTATCGAAGCCATCACGATCTATGTGCTGGTCTTTGCGTTCGTCCTTTCGGGGAAGATGTAAACTATGGAGCTCCTGAAATTATTAAGCACAAACGAGATCGTCGCGCAGCTGGTGAGCTTTCTTCTGGTCTTCTGGCTTTTGAGGGCCATGCTGTGGAAGCGCCTGCTTGGGATCATCGATGACCGCCGGGAGCGCATCGCTGTGGAATTGAAGACGATTGCGGCCACCAAGGCTGAAACAGAGAAGATCAAAGCCGTGTACGAAGCCAAGGTCCGGGATATCGATCTAGAGGCAGCAGAGAGGATGAAGCTGGCTGCAGAAGAGGCAGACCGGCAGTCCGAGGAGACGCGGCGTAAAGCGCAGGCGCAGGCGCAGGAGATCGTGGAGAATGCCAAGGCCACGACGCGCTATGAGCTTGTCAAGGCCAGGGAGCAGCTCAAAGACGAGATCGTCGATCTCACCATTCAGGCTGCGGAGAATATTATCGGCGAAAAGCTGACGGTTGATCAGGATAGAAAGATTGTGGAAGATTTTCTAAAGAATATTGATAAGGAAACGCAATGATACAGGACCGGGTGGTCGCAGGCCGTTATGGGGAAGCATTCGTAAAATATGCCCATGAGAGCATGGGGATAGAAAAGATCCTTTCTGATTTGAAAGAGGTGCGCGCGACCTTTCACGATAACCCGGATTTAAAGAAATTTCTCGAGAATCCCGGCATCGCGCTGGTCGACAAAAACGCTCTTATCGATAAAGTGGTGGACGGCGGCATTGCCGCAGAGGTCCGGCATTTCCTGAAATTGCTCATTGACCACGGCCGCATCGAGCATATCACGGATATCATCGAGTACATAAGGCTCAAATACGCCCACGCCGGGGAAGAAGCAGTACTGCTTAAGACTTCTTATCCTATGGACCTGGATCTGGTGAAGAAGATCAAGGACAAGCTTAAGGAAAAATGGCATAAAAAAATAAAATTATTTATCGAGCTTGATAGCAGCCTTATGGGCGGGGTCAAGGTGATCATGGGGAATAAGGTGATCGATGGCTCAGTGAGAAGGCGCTTAGAAGAGTTGAAGGAACGACTACAAGCGATAGAGGTGAAGTAGAATGGGACTTAGACCCGAAGAGATCACAAATATCATCAAGAAAGAGCTGGATAAATATAAGACGCGGCTTAAAGAAGAGTCTGTCGGCACGGTGATCCAAGTCGGCGACACGATCGCAAGGATTTATGGGTTGGACGACGTGATGATGGGCGAGATCGTTCAATTTTCCGACCAGGTTATGGGCATGGTCCTCAACCTTGAAGAAGACAGCGTCGGCGTGGTGGTGTTTGGGACGGACAATCCGGATCGCACCATCAAAGAGGGAGATATCGTCAAGAGGACAGGCAAGATCGTCGAGGTGCCCGTAGGCCAGGCGCTCGTAGGCCGCGTGGTCAATGCTTTAGGCAAACCTATCGACGGCAAGGGCCCCATCGCGTCGGATAAATTCCGGCCTGTTGAGTCGGGCGCGCCGAATGTCATCGAGCGCCAGCCGGTCAAAGAGTCGCTTGAGACCGGGATCAAGGCAGTGGATTCTCTTACGCCGATCGGCAGGGGACAGCGCGAGCTGATCATCGGCGACCGCCAGACCGGCAAGACCGCCATTGCCCTGGATACGATCATTAATCAGAGAGGCAAGGGTGTCCATTGTATTTATTGCGCGATAGGGCAGAAATTGTCCAGCGTTGTCGGCGTCGCGCAGATGCTTGAGAAGTTCGGCGCTATGGAGTACACGACCATTGTGAGCGCTTCCAGCCGCGCCTCGGCTTCTTTGCAATACCTGGCGCCTTATGCCGCGACTGCCATGGCTGAGGAGTTTATGTATTCCGGCAAACACGCCCTGGTCATCTATGATGACCTGTCCAAGCACGCCCAGGCCTACCGCCAGCTTTCCTTGTTGCTGCGCAGGCCGCCGGGCAGAGAAGCTTATCCAGGTGATATTTTTTATCTACATTCTCGGCTCTTGGAGCGGGCGGCAAAACTACATGAGTCTTTAGGCGCAGGGTCTTTGACCGCGCTACCGATCATCGAGACCCAGGCCGGAGACATCACCAGCTATATCCCGACGAACGTCATCTCTATTACCGACGGCCAGATCTATCTGGAGAACGATCTGTTCAATGCGGGCGTGCGGCCTGCGATCAATGTGGGCCTGTCCGTGTCCCGCGTCGGAGGCAAGGCGCAGAGCAAGGCCATGCGTCAGGTCGCCGCAAAATTAAGGCTGGATCTTGCCCAATACAGGGAATTGGTCACCTTTACCCAGTTTGGCACAGAGCTGGACAAGACGACGCAATTCCAGATTACCCGTGGAGAAAAGATGGTTGAAGTGCTCAAACAGCCTCAATATGAGCCGCTCTCCATCGCCAAGCAGGTCATCATCATTTTTGCAGGCAGCCAGGGGTATTTGGACGGGTTAAAGAACGTTTCCATCCAGCGGTTCGGGAAGGAATTTTATCAGTATCTCGAGGCGCGTTATCCGAAAATTGAAGCGGAAATAGACCGCGCGCGCGAGCTTGACACTAAGATGATAGCTCAGCTTGAACAGGCCCTCAAAGAATTCAAGGAACAATTCAAGGAACGGCCTTTATAGACCATGATTCAGTCGCTCAGACAGATAAAAAACAGTATCCGCGGAATCGAGAATGCCAGGAAGGTCACCAATGCCATGCAGATGATCTCTGTGGCAAAGCTGAACCGCATCACTAAGACGTTTTCTGCGGCGCGGCACTATCAGGAACAATTAGAGGCATTTTTGCGGAGGCTGGCGAATTCGAGGGAAAAGATCTTAAACCATTATTTTGAACAGAGGGGGGGCCGTGGCCCCATCGTTCTTTGCGTTATTGCGTCCGATAACGGGCTCTGCGGCCCGTACAATCAGACGCTCCTGCGCGCCGCAGAAGAGTTTATTTTCAAACACGGCAATGACAGGGTGAGCTTGATTGTTATCGGGAAAAAGGCTGCGCATTATTTCAAGAGCCGGGCCGTTCGTATCCTGCACACGTATCTGGGCTTGAACGGGAATTACAGCGCTGTTGTCAGCGATGAGATCGCCGGAATCCTGGCCAAACTTTTTTTATCGAAAAAAGCGGATGAGGTGTATGTAGCCTACACCTATTATAAAAGAGGCATTATGCAGCAGGTCGCCGTTGAAAAATTTCTCAATCTTGAGCGCGTTTATAGAGAGGAAAAGGCCGAGTATATTCTGGAAGAAGATTTTGAAGCGTTATTGGAGAAGCTCGCTTTTAGCCATATCATCGCCAAGATGAGGCTCATGCTCCTTCAGGCTTTTACCGCCGAGCATGCGGCCAGGTCCATGGCGATGAAGTCAGCGACGGAAAATGCGGAAGAAATGCTTGGCGATCTGATCATGTCGAGGAACAAGGCGCGGCAGGCGAATATCACGCAGCAGATGCTTGAGATCATCTCTTCCAAAGAGGCATTGAAAGGATAAGACATGACAGAAGGCAGGATCATACAGGTCATCGGGCCGAGCGTGGACGTGCGGTTTTCGGAAAACGAGGTGCCGCAGCTTTTAAACGCGATCAAGGTCGAGGACCCCGCAAGATTGATCAATCTTACGTTGGAAGTCGCCCAGAACATAGGCAACAATACGGTGCGCTGCGTGGCCTTGGGTTCGACCGAAGGGTTGACGCGCGGCATGAAGGCGTACGATACGAAATCAGCCATTACCGTGCCTATCGGACAGCAGACCTTAGGCAGGATATTCAATCTTTTAGGCGAGCCGATGGATGGAAAAGGGCCTCTTCCGCATCCGGAGGTGCGCAATGCGATACACAGGACCTCGCCGAATTTTGAAGAGCAGCTGCCTGTTTCAGTCTTTCTTGAGACAGGTTTAAAAGTCATCGATCTCCTGACGCCCATTCCTAAGGGGAGCAAAGTCGGCCTCTTCGGGGGAGCGGGTGTTGGCAAGACCGTCATTGTCATGGAGCTTATCCGTACCATCGCCACCGAACACGGCGGGGTATCGGTGTTTGCCGGGGTCGGGGAGCGCACGCGCGAGGGAAATGAATTATGGCTTGAGCTCAACGAATCAAGGGTCATCAATAACGGCGTCCTGGTCTTCGGACAGATGAATGAGCCGCCCGGAGCAAGGTTGAGAGTAGGGTTATCTGCGCTGACTATGGCAGAGTATTTCCGTGACCAGGAGCGTAAAGACGTGCTCCTGTTTATCGATAATGTCTTCCGTTATATCCAGGCGGGTTCGGAGGTCTCGACGCTTCTTGGCCGTATGCCGTCGGCAGTGGGATATCAGCCGAACCTCGCATCCGAAGTCGCTCAGTTGGAAGAGAGGATCGCCTCGACCAGAAACGGCTCCATCACATCTATCCAGGCGATCTATGTTCCGGCAGATGACTTGACCGACCCGGCGCCTGCGGCGATATTCTCTCACCTTGATGCGAAGATCGTGCTCTCGCGGCAGATCGCAGAGCTCGGGATCTATCCTGCAGTCGATCCGCTGGATTCGACGTCGCGTATTTTGGACCCACGCATCAT
>JAGVGA010000010.1 GCA_020057345.1 Candidatus Omnitrophota bacterium
ATCGAACGCTCGAAGTTCGCCTGAGCGTCAAGGTTGGCTGCCCCGTTTGGACTCGAACCAAAATACCTAGATCCAGAATCTAGTGTCCTACCGGTTAGACGACAGGGCAATGATCATCCTATGGGACTAATATTCTAATATCCTCGCGCGTTTAGGGCAAGTTTATTTTTTGACCCATGAGAAAATGGGAAAGCCGGGCTCGCACCCGGCCTTGCCATCGGATAAAATTTTCTGATTTCAAAAACTATTTCTTCTTGGACTTTTTCGCCTTTTTCTTGCCTTTTGCCTTTGGCCTGCATCCGCAGCTTCCGCACATATCCCACCTCCTGTTAAAAGACAGACCGTCCACTAATAAATATAGCCGATTCCCGAAAATTGTCAATGGCAACAGGCCTTTTCAGCTACCTGAACATACGAGCCAGGCCATGGCCCAACCAGAGGCCTAAGTTTTGAGACAAGAACAACCCTGCCATGAAAAAAAGCATCCAGGGAGAGAAAAACATCGAGACGAACCTAATGAGGACAAACCAGGCGTAAACAGAAAAGACGGACACGTTTTTCGGCTTAAAAACGCAGTTGAGAAAATTATACCGGCTCCAGTCAAAAGAAAAAATGCGGCCTTCGGCCTTCAGCCGGGTGAAAAGCGCGGAGCCGGGAACAGGCGTCAGGATCGTCAGAATCGAGAACCACAGCCGGGCCCTGACTAAAAACAAAAGCAGCTTCAAATAATCCAGGTGAGTGTACTGGTCCAGGCCGATTATGAAAGAACCGGTAATCTTGATGCGATGGGCGTTGATATTCCTGATCGCCTTCCTGTAATCATCGGCGGAGCGCACTTGCGCCAGGGATGTCTTCCTATAAGCTTCAGGGTGGATCGTTTCAAAACCGATCAAAAACGCCTGGCAGCCGCTCTCCTTCGCCAGGCGCAGCGCCTCTTCATCAAAGCCGATATCAATGGAGGCGTTCGCGCCCCAGCGGATCTTTAAAGGCGCAAGCGCTCGAAAAAGCTCTTTGGCGTAAGCGGGCTTTGAAAAAATATTATCCGCGATAAAAACGAGAGGAGGCTGCCTAAGGCCGAAAAAAGGAGCGGTAGCCGCCCTCCTGACGAGCTCGACGACCTGTTCGATCTTAATGAAGCGCAGCTTGTCCGAAACCCTGGAGCAGAAATCACAATTGTATTTGCAGCCTCGGTCAATGTGCATGCCCGTGCGCCTGAGCACGGCCGGATCGAGCGACATCAAGTAATCAAAGGTGGGGCTGAAAAAATCGTCCAGCGGCTCGCCTCTGTAAACTTTCTGCAACCGGCCTTTCTCAAAATCATCGATCACGCGGCCCCAGACCGACTCTGCCTCGCCCACAACAACGCTATCTGCATGTTCAAGCGCCTCTTCGGGCAAGGCGTTTACATGAGGCCCTCCCAAAACAACCTTGGAGCCGGCGGCACGGAAGCTATCCGCAAGCTCGTAGGCCTTTGAAACCATCATGGTCAGGCACGTGATCCCGACGAGCGCGCCCTCGCAAAAATCATCGGCCGTCCAGAAAAGCTTGTGGTTGATGAATTGAACTTTGTACTCTTTCGGGGTCAGGGCTGCCAGGATCAGCAACGAATGGGGCAAAGGATTGCCTGTTTTCGCGCCAAAGGCGATTTCGAGGAAAAAATTGGAGATGCAGGGATTGATGAGGATGACTTCTTTTTGGACAGGAGAAGAGCTCTGAATTACCAAAAATTATCCTCAAACTGCTGGTCGACTTTCTTCAGATTTTTGATGTCTCGGCCTAAACCGTGCCAGGTTTCACACCCGGCCGCGAGAAATAACACGGCAAGACACAAAAGAAAAAGACTGGCCCTGCGCTGTAAGCTCACCCCGCAGCCCTTGCGCTTCACCACGCGTTCTCCCTGAACCATTTGTCAGCATTCTGCACGTCGCGGCCAAGGCCTCTGGCCGTTTCGCATCCGCACAGGCTGACAAAAACGATGGCGCAAAACACGAGAAGAACAAAACAAGCTGCCTTATGATCCTGTTTTTTAAACATATCTATTTTAGCGATTCTTTACAACACGCTCGATACGCTCGAGGGTCTTCTGTTTTCCCAGGGCTTCGATCAGCTCGAACATGCCCGGCCCGACGGTCTTCCCGCTCAATGCCACGCGCAAAGGATGGATCAGTTGCTTGGTCGTGATGCCGAGCTCAGCCACCGCCTGCCGAAACGCCTCTTCGACCTTTGCGGCGCTGAAGAGAGAAAGCCCGGAAAACTTTTTTTCAAGAAGGCTGAACTCTTTGCTTAAATCCTGGGAAAGAAATTTCTCTTTGGCCTGCGCGTCAAACTCGACCTCTTTGACAAAAAACGGCTTAAGCGCATCCGCAAACTCGGCCAGCGTTGTGGCCCTCTCAATAAATAATTTTAATATAGAAATAAGGAATTTTCCATCAAAATTATCCTCCTGCCCCGCGTAGCGCTCTTTTAAAAACGGCTTGAGATCGGCTGCTAACTTATTCAAATCTGTCGAGCGGATGTACTGGGAGTTGAGCCACAGGAGCTTGTTCCTATCGAAGGTCGCGGCGGTCTTGTTTGCCGATCGGATGTCGAATTTTTTGACCGCGTCGGCCAATGAAATGATCTCCTGGTTATTGCCGGGAGACCAGCCTAAGAGCATAAGATAATTCACCAGGGCGTCGGCAAGAAAACCCATCCGGCGGTATTCGGTGATCGCGGTAGCGCCCGCCCTTTTGGACATGCGGCCGCCGTCCTCGCCTAAGATCATGGGGATGTGCGCAAACTGGGGGATCTTGAACCCGAGCGCTTCATAAATGACGGTCTGCTTGGGCGTGTTGGAGATGTGATCGTCCCCGCGTATGATATGCGTGATGTTCATCTCCGCGTCATCGACGACACAGGCAAAATTGTAAGTCGGGGACTGGTCGGTTTTGATCAAGACCTGGTCCTTGATCAAACTTGTATCGAACTGGATCGCGCCATGGATCAGATCGTCGATGCGCGCAGTCTTCTGCGGCATCTTTAGAATGATCGCGCCGGAACCATCCTCGGCCAAATACGCCTTGCCTTCATCCAGCAATTTCTTGGCATAACTGCGATAAATCTCAAACCGCTGGCTCTGAAAATAGAGCTCATCCCAGTTCAAGCCCAGCCATTTCAGGCTCTCCAAGATCTCATCTAAGTATTCTTTTTTGGAGCGCTCCTGGTCCGTATCCTCAATCCTTAAGACAAAGGCGGCTTGATTGGCGCGCGCATAAAGCCAGTTAAAAAGGCACGTGCGGGCGCCGCCGATATGCAGATACCCCGTCGGGCTCGGAGCAAAACGCACGCGCATCATGACGGGCTCCTTTGCGCGTAAAAATACCCCTCTTCCAAAGCGCGCTTATTGACGGAGATGAGTTTTTCGCGGCGCGCCAACACTTCCTCGATGGATCTTTCCATGCTGGAGAGGGCGATAATCTTCTTGTTTGCCAGATAAACGCCGATCGCGATGGTGTTGGCGACCTTTTCAAAGCCCAGCTTAATCGCCATCTCGGTCATAGGCACATTCATCACCTTGAGCCTGCGGGAAGTCGCCTTGCACTCAGCCATGGATGAATTGACGATGAGTGTCCCTTTATTGCGGATAAAATTTTTAAAACGCTTCAAGGACGGATCGTTCATGATGATCAGGGTGTCTGCTTTGTCGATATAAGGCGAATCGATCGGTTTATCCGAGATGACCACCATGCAATGCGCCGTGCCGCCGCGCACTTCAGCGCCGTACGACGGAAGCCAGGTGACGAATTTGCCTTCGGCCATGGCGGACATGGCCAGGACCTTGCCCATGGCCATGATCCCCTGCCCCCCTGACCCTGCGCAGATGATCTTCTCCGTCATTTCAATTTTCCTAATTTGAAATACTGACTCAGGACTTCTTCGATCCATCTCGCTGAATCTGCCGGAGACTTATCCCAGTACGTCGGGCACATCGACAGGACTTCAACGATAGAAAAACCCTTGCCCTGAATCTGGTTTTCAAAGGCGCCCTTGATCGCTTTTTTTGTGACCAACACCCCTGCCGGGGTACTCAGCGACGTGCGCTCCACAGAATAAACGCCGTCTAACAACACCAGCATCTCTGAGATCTTTAAGGGAAATCCTTCTTTCTTGACATCCCGGCCTGCCGGAGTCGTCGCGGTCTTTTGATCCGCCAGCGTGGTCGGCGCCATCTGGCCTCCGGTCATCCCATACACCGCGTTGTTGACAAAAATAACCGTTAAATTCTCTCCGCGGTTCGCCGCGTGGATCGTCTCGGCGGTACCGATGGCCGCCAGGTCTCCGTCGCCCTGATAGGTGAAGACGACCTTGTCCGGCTGCACGCGCTTGATCGCGGTCGCAACTGCCAGGGCCCGGCCGTGCGCCGCCTCGGCGCAGTCAAATTGCCAGTAGTCGTACGCGCTCACCGCGCAGCCCACAGGCGCGATCGCGATCGTCTTTTCTCGCACGCCGAGTTCGTCGATGACCTCGGCGACAATTCGGTGCAGGATCCCGTGGCCGCAACCCGCGCAATAGTGGGTCGCGACATCAACCAGAGACTCCGGTCTTTTGTAATTTTTTGCCATAGTTATCTTTTTTGCGCGAGCATCTTCAAGATCTCCCGCGTGACCTGTTTTTCCGTCGGAATGCCGCCTCCGGAACGGCCGTAAAAACCGACTGTCGCCGATTTCGCGGCCGCAAGCCTGACATCCTCGACCATCTGTCCGCAGGACATCTCCACAACTAAGATCTTTTTTGTTTTTCCGGAGAGTTTTTCCAATTGTTTTTTAGGGAACGGCCACAGGGTGATGGGCCTGAAAATCCCGACTTTCTTGCCCTGCTTGCGCAAAGATTCTACTGCGGATTTCGCAATCCTGGACATGGATCCGTACGCCACGACGGCCAGGGCCGCATCCTTTAGCCCGCTCGCCTCAAAACGCACCTCGGCAGATTCTATCCGGCGGTACTTCTTCTGCAAGAGCAGGTTATTCTTTTCCACTTCATCGCGCTTCATAGAAAGCGAGCGCACGATATTGGGCTTGCGATCCTTGGCGCCGGTCAAGGCCCATGGCTTTTCCGGTGGCTGCGGCGGCTTTGACTCGTCGTCGAATTCCAACGCCTCCATGATCTGCCCCAAGATACCGTCTGACAAAATCATCGAAGCGATGCGGTATTTGTCCGCCAGGTCAAAAGCGAGTTTCGTCAGGTCAAAAGACTCCTGCACGCTCCCCGGCGCCAGGACGATCATGTGATAATCACCATGGCCGCCGCCCTTGACCGCCTGGAAATAATCCGACTGCGCAGGCCAGATGTTGCCCAAGCCCGGGCCCGCCCGCATGACATTGATGATGACCGCCGGAATGTGCGCGCCGGAGATATAAGAGATCCCTTCCTGCTTTAAGCTGATCCCGGGCGACGAAGAACTCGTCATGGCGCGCACCCCGCTGGCGGATGCGCCGTAGACCATGCTGATGGCCGCCAGCTCTGATTCCGGCTGGATGAAGATGCCGCCGGCCTTCTGAAATGCGTTCGCCATGTACGCGGTCAGCTCATTCTGCGGGGTGATCGGGTAGCCGGCGTAAAATCTGCAGCCGGCGCGGATGGCGGCTTCTCCCATCGCTTCATTCCCAGAAATCAATATCTTTCTTTTCATTTATTCGCCCTCTATCTCAATGCACACGTCCGGGCACATCAGAAAACAGATCCCGCAGCCCGTGCACTCTTCCTCGGCGTGTATCTCCGCCGGAAAAATACCCAGCTCGTTTAAGTCTTTGGCAACCTTAATGTTCTTTTTAGGGCAATAGACGATGCAAAGCTGGCACCCCTTGCAACGTTTCTTATTGATCTTTATTTTAGCCATGTCTTATACTGTTCTCAACGCCTCTCTTGCCGCGGCCGCGATCCCGGCAACGCAAAGCCCGTACTTCTCCAGTAACGCCAGCCTCCTGTCGGAAGCGATGAATTCCGCAGGCAGGCCGAGGCACTTGATTGGCCTTGGTTTCTTGAAAATACGGCCGTCCTCCTGCAAGGCTTCCAGCACCGCGCTGCCAAAGCCGCCCTTGACCACGCCTTCCTCAACAACGATGATCGCCCTGCACTTATCGTAGAGCTGTAAGATCAGGCTCTCATCCAAAGGTTTTACAAACCGCGCGTTCACCACTGCGGCCTGGATCTTTTCTGCGCTCAATAGCTGGGCCGCTTCCAACGCCGGATACACCATGCTGCCTATAGAAATGATAGCTACATCTGCCCCTTCTTTCAAGAGTTCAGATTTACCTAACCGCACGGGTGAAAGAGGAACGCCTTGGGGCCTGAAATTCGCCGTCCCTCTGGGGTAGCGGATTGAGACCGGATTGGCGGCGCTTGAGGCAAACTCGAGCATCGCCTCTAAGTCCTCTTTGTCCGCGGCGGCCATCACCGTCAGATTCGGCAGAGGCCGCAGATACGCCATATCAAAGATCCCGTGATGCGTCGGCCCGTCTTCACCGACAACTCCGGCGCGGTCCAGGCACAAAACCACCGGCAGATTCTGCAAACACATCTCCTCCAAGATCTGATCGTAGGAGCGCTGCAAAAAAGTGGAGTAGATCGCCACAAAGGGCTTGAACCCCTCGCGCGCAAGGCCTGCGGCAAAACCGATCGCATGCCCCTCGGCGATGCCCACGTCAAAAAATCTTTGCGGAAACCTTTCGGCCAGGCGGCTTAAACCCGTGCCTTCGGCCATGGCAGCGGTGATACCGACGATCTTATCGTCTTTTTCGGCAAGCTCAAGGAGCTTGCAGCCAAAAACATCCGTGAAGCTGGCTGTCGCCTTTTCTAAGGTGCCTACCACCTCTCCGCTGACAATATCAAAACGCTGCGTGCCGTGGAACCGGACAGGCTGGTCTTCGGCAGGCGCAAAACCTTTCCCTTTTTTTGTGACCACGTGCAAAAAGACAGGGCCTTTGACGAGCGCGATGTTCTTCATGGTTTCGACCATCAGCGCGATGTTGTGGCCGTCGAGCGGCCCGAAATATTTGAACCCCATCTCTTCAAAAAATATGCCGGGCACGATCATGCCCTTGAGCATCTCCTCAAAACGGTCGACCAGCTTGAGCAGGCGCGGCCCGATGCGCGGCAGGCGCTGTTTTAAAAATTGCTCGCGCGCCTCTTTGAAACGGTTAAACACGGGCTTGGAGATGATCTTGTTCAAATACATGCTTAAAGCGCCGACGCTGGGCGCGATGGCCAGGTCATTGGAATTTAAGATCACCAGGATATCGTGGCCGATGTGGCCGGCGTGGTTGAGCGCCTCAAAACACATCCCGCCGGTCAAGGAACCGTCGCCGATAACGGCGATGGCTTTTTCTTTTGAGCCCCGCAGCTGGCGCGCTGAGGCGATGCCTAAGGCCAATGAGACCGCGGTCGAGGCGTGGCCTGTTGTAAAAGGATCGTAAATGGACTCTGTCCTGGCAGGAAACCCGCTGATCCCGTCTTTTTGGCGCAGCGTGTCAAAACGGTCATTGCGTCCGGTCAGGATCTTGTGCGCGTACGCCTGGTGGCCCACATCCCAGACGATCGCATCCTCCGGCGCGTGAAAACAATAATGGATCGCGATCACGAGTTCCACCGCGCCCAGGCTTGACGCCAGATGCCCGCCGGTCTTGGACACAACGCTGACGATGCGCTCCCGGATCTCCTGCGCCAGCTTCGGGAGCTGCTCGAGCGGGATCTTTTTGAGATCGTCGGGCGATTTGATCGTTTCCAGATGCATGATTGAACTACCGTTATTGCTCTTCTTCAAAGGGCTTTATCTTGATCTTGCCGTCCTTGGTCTTGGAGATGACTTCAATCTTTTTCTTCATGGACTCCAGCATCTTCAACGAGGTGTCGGCAAGCTTGACGCCTTCTTCAAATTTTTCCAGCGACTTCTCAAGGGACAACTTCTCCGAATGAAGCTCGTCGACGATCTTTTCCAGTCTCTTTAGATTTTCTTCAAAGCTCATGATATCTCCAAGACTTCGCTCGTGAATCCCCCTTGTGACAATCTTGTCCTGACCTTATCCCCTTTTTTCAAGTCCCGGGCCGAGACAACAGCTTTTGCATCCTCCAGGCGATACGTGATGCTGTATCCTCTTTTTAAGATAGCCAGCGGATTCAAGGCAATCAGTTGATCCATCAAGCCTCCGAGCCGCGCCTGCAGCGTTTCCAGCAACCTTTCCATCGCACGCGACAAGTCTTCTGTCAGATCGTCGATCCGCTGCGCATATTGAGGAACGATGTCCTTTAAATATTGCCATAAAAATACCAGGCGGCTTGAAATCCTTTCGTTCAACTCTGCGTAGGGCGGCATGACGATCTCCGCTGCCGCAGACGGCGTGGGCGCCCGGCGGTCCGCCGTAAAATCCGCGATGGTGTAATCCGTCTCGTGCCCGACGGCAGAGATGACCGGGATCAAAGACGCGTAGATCGCGCGCGCCACCAATTCCTCGTTAAAACACCAGAGGTCCTCGAGTGAGCCTCCGCCTCGCGCCAGGATGATCACGTCCACATTTTTCAGATCATTGAAACACTGAATAGCGCTCGCGATCTCTTGGGCCGCGTCGTCACCCTGCACGCGCGCCGGATGGATGACCACGTGCGCGCCTTCAAAACGCCGGTTCAGGACATGAAGAATGTCTCGGATCACCGCGCCCGTCGGGGAAGTGACGACGCCGATCGCTTGAGGTAAAAAAGGCAGGGGCTTTTTGTGCGCCTCGTCAAACAATCCCTCCTTGGATAATCTTTCCTTTAACTGCTCGAACGCAAGCTGAAGCGCGCCCTTGCCCTTAGGCTCCACCGCTGCCACGTAAAGCTGGTACTGGCCGTCTTTCTCATAAACGCCGATGCGGCCGCTGCAGATCGCTTTCATGCCGTCTTTTAATGAAAATTTTATCTTCGCCCCTGCGCCTTTAAAAAGGACGCATTTGAGCTGGCTCGACTCGTCTTTTAAGCTGAAATAGCAGTGGCCGGAGGCGGGCTGGCGCAGATTGGAGATCTCGCCTTCGACATGCACCTCTTCAAAAACGTTTTCTAATACCTCTTTTAAGTCGCGCGTGAGCTCCGAGACTGTCAGGATCTTTGGCTGTGCCAACATGATATTTAAAAAGCCGGCGCCTCTTCGTCGTCCTTGACCGCAACAGGGGCCTTTTCCTGGACCCTCTCTATCTTCAAGGCCTTTCCGGTCTTCTCGTCGATCGTGACGATGACGCCGTGCAACTGCACATCATTGATACCCAATTCAAATCGCGTGGGCATCCCGGTCAAAAATCTTTCAATGATCCTATCCTTATTCCTGCCGATCACGGAATCGTACGGGCCGGTCATGCCCACATCCGTGATATACGCCGTGCCGTGCGGCAAGATGCGCTCATCCGCGGTCTGGATGTGGGTGTGCGTGCCCAGCACCGCCGAAACACGGCCGTCCAAAAACCAGCCGATCGCCACTTTTTCGGAAGTCGCTTCCGCATGCATATCCACGATAATGATCTTTGTCTCTTGTGCAAGGTGCTTGATCTCCTCCTCAGCCGTGCGGAACGGAGAATCGACCAGCGCATCGATGAAGACCTTGCCCAAAAGACAGATCACGCCGATCTTTACGCCGTCTTCGGTCTTAAAAACAACGCTGCCTTTGCCGGGCGTGACCTTCGGAAAATTCGCGGGCCGCAGGATATTCGGCTCCTTTTGAAGGAGCTCGATCGCATCAGGCCTGCGCCACACGTGGTCGCCCGATGTCAGGACGTCGCAACCTGATTGGAAGAGGTCGCGCGCGGTCCTTGGCGTGATGCCGGAGCCGCCGGCAGAATTCTCCGCATTTGCGATGACAGCGTTTAAGCCGTGCCTTTGCCTGAGTTTTGAAACGAGCGCCTTGACTGCCGCGCGTCCGGGAGATCCCACGATGTCGCCGATAAATAGTATTTTTAAACTCATAGGAGTACCGAGTTAAGTGTCATTGCGGGCATAAAGGTCAAAAAGTGTTGCTGTTTTTGAAGTAACAGTACCATTTTAAGTATTGAATTCTGTTCTTTTGAGAAAGACCGCGA
>JAGVGA010000086.1 GCA_020057345.1 Candidatus Omnitrophota bacterium
AAAGAGGCGATCGACAAGAGATTTAAGAATAGCGGTATCGTCGTGGTTTCGCCCATGGGCACCGATGAAAAAGGCGTTGTCTATAATATCAATGCGGATGACGCAGCATCGAACATCGCTTCTTTTACTAAAGCAAAAAAATTCGTATTGTTGACGAACGTGCGGGGCGTGATGAGAAATCCGGAGGATCCCGAGTCTCTGATCGCCAGCCTTCATTTAGGAGAGGTGAGCACGTTGATCGATCAGAACGTAATCCAGTCCGGGATGATCCCGAAGGTCAATGCATGCGTGGACGCGCTTAAAGGCGGAGTGCCTAAGACGCACATCATCGATGCGCGGATCCCGCATGCGCTTTTGCTTGAGATCTTCACGGATCAGGGCGTGGGTACGGAGATCGTGAAGGAATAGGATGAAAAAAGAAGAGATTTTCAAAAGTTATCAGGATTGGATCATGCCGACGTACACAAAGATGCCCCTCATCTTCGTTAAAGGGAAGGGCATGAAGCTGGTCGATATCGACGGCAGAGAGTACCTCGATTTTTTCTCCGGCTGGGGCGTCGCCAATGTGGGGCATTGTCATTCGGCGGTGATGAGCGCGGTGCGGGACCAGGTCTCAAAACTCATCCATTTGCCCAATAATTATTTTCATCCGGGCCAGGCGAAACTCGCGCGAGAGCTCATCCGGTGGACTTTTCCGGGAAAAGTTTTTTTCTGCAACTCAGGCGCAGAGGCGAACGAGGGCGCGATCAAGCTTGCGCGGGCCTACGGCTCCCAGTTTAAGGATCGGCCTAAATTCGAGATCATCACATTTCAGAATGCGTTTCACGGCCGGACATTAGCGACTGTCACCGCCACGGGCCAGAAAAAATATCAGGAGGGGTTCGAGCCGTTGGTCGAAGGTTTTAAGACCAATATCCCTTTGAATGATTTTGAGGCGGTTTTGTCCGCGGTGACAGACAGGACGGCGGGGATCTTGTTTGAGGTCGTCCAGGGCGAGGGCGGAATCAATCTGGCGAACAAGGATTTTGTAAGAAAATTGCGCAAGCTCTGCGACGATAAGAAAATGCTCTTGATCATCGATGAAGTGCAGACCGGCATGGGCCGGACAGGTAAGATGTTCGGTTTTCAGAATTATGATATTGTTCCTGATGTGATCACTTTGGCGAAATCTTTGGGCGGCGGACTGCCGATCGGCTGCATGATCGCAAGAAATGAGATCGCGGACACGCTGCAGCCCGGCAAACACGCTTCCACGTTCGGCGGCAGCCCTTTGGTCTGCAAGGCGTCGATCGGCGTTTTCAAAGCGATCCAAAAAGACAAGATGCTAGCCAACGTTGCCAAGATGTCGCCGTATATTTTCGAGAAACTCAAGAAGCTTCAGGCGAAATTTGACGTTATAAAAGAGGTGAGAGGCATCGGTTTGATGATCGGCGTGGAACTAAACGCCAAGGGCAAGGAAGTCGTGGACCATTGCGCGAGTTGCGGATTATTGATCAATTGCACGCACGATACGGTCTTAAGACTCATGCCTGCGTTGAACGTGACAAAAAGACAGATCGATTCGGCATTAAGGATTTTAGAAGCTGTTTTGCGGAGGATTTCACATGCCAGCTAAGCGGGATTTTATTTCGATCTCGGATTTCTCTTTTGATGAGATCCAGGAGATCTTTAAGAAAACCGAAGAGTTGAAGAAAAACAAGTTCCAGACCGTTTTTAAAAACAAAGCGGTCGGGCTTATTTTCCAGAAGCCTTCTTTGAGGACGCGCGTGTCGTTTCAGGTCGGAGTCTGGCAGCTTGGCGGCCAATGTATGTCACTTTCGCCCGCTGAGGTGAATATCGGCGTTCGGGAGACGATCAAAGACGCGGCTTTGACTTTGTCGCGGTATCTTGATCTTATTGTCGCACGGGTCTTCAAGCATAAAGAGGTTGAAGAATTAGCGCAATATTCCTTGGTTCCGGTCATCAACGGCTTAAGCGATCTTTTCCATCCGTGCCAGGCTTTAGCCGATATCTTTACGGTGAAAGAAAAGCGTGGGGCGCTTAAAGGCCAGACCCTGGCTTATATCGGCGATGGGAATAACGTATGCAATTCGCTTTTACAGATCACGAGCATGCTCGGTATGAACATGCGGGTGGGCGCTCCGAAAGGATACGGGCCAAACAAGGATATTTTGATGTTGGCGCAGGTGCAGGCCGCAAAAATGGGCGCGTCGGCTGTTGTCACGCACGATCCGAAAGAGGCGGCTTATGATGTGGACGTGCTTTATACGGATGTGTGGGCGAGTATGGGCCAGGAGAAAGAAGCGGCCCGCAGGGCGAAGATATTCAAGAAGTATCAGATCAATAAAGATCTTGTCGGCGTCGCCAAAAAGAGCGCTCTGGTGATGCATTGCCTTCCTGCGCACAGAGGCCAGGAGATCACGGAGGATGTGATGGACAGTCCGAACTCCGTGGTTTTTGACGAGGCGGAGAACCGGTTGCATGTCCAGAAGGCGATCATGATGAAGCTTTTGGAAGGGAGATAGAGATGAAGAAAGTCGTGTTGGCATATTCCGGCGGATTGGATACGTCCTGCGCCATCAAGTGGCTTAAAGACTATGGGTATGAGGTCATCGCCTTTATCGCTGATGTGGGCCAGGGCGAGGATTTCGCGCAGGTGGAAAAGAGGGCGCTTAAAACCGGCGCCAAGAAAGTCTATGTCGGCGACTTAAAAAAGGAGTTTATCTCTGATTTTATCCTTCCTGCGCTTGCGGCGAACGCGGCTTATGAAGGGAAATATCTTTTGGCAACGGCTTTGACGCGGCCTTTGATCGCCAAGCACCTGGTGGAGGTGGCGCATCGAGAAAAGGCCGCGGCGGTGGCGCACGGCTGCACAGGCAAAGGCAATGACCAGGTGCGTTTTGAGGTGACGACGCGTATCCTTGATCCCAAGCTTGAGATCATCGCCCCGGTACGGGAGTGGGAGTTCAGATCCAGGGAAGAGGAGATCGATTACGCCAAAACCCATGGCATCCCGTTGAACGTGTCTAAAAAGAAGATCTACAGCATTGATAAGAATCTTTGGGGCATCAGTATCGAGTGCGGCATTTTGGAAGACCCGTATGCCGAGCCGCCCAAAGACGTCTATCAGATGTCTGTGGCTCCCCAAGATGCGCCTTCCAAGCCGACGTATTTGACCATTGATTTTGAAAAAGGAGTTCCTTCCATGATCAATGGGAAGAGATACGGGCTCATGGAGTTGATCGCCAGGCTCAATGATATTGCCGGCAAGAATGGCGTGGGCCGGGCGGATATGGTGGAAAACAGGCTCGTCGGCATCAAGTCGAGGGAGATCTATGAAGCGCCGGCAGGCACGTGCCTTTACACAGCGCACAGGGAATTGGAGGCGCTCGTTTTAGACAGGGAGTTATTGCATTTTAAAGAGATGCTCGGCCTGAAATACGCCGAGCTCGTGTATTATGGCTTATGGTATTCGGAGCTCAAGTCGGCGCTTGACGCGTTTATAAAAATGACTCAAAAAAATGTCACAGGAACGGTGCGGCTCAAATTATATAAAGGCAATTGTATCCCTGTCGGCAGACGATCTCCGCGGTCTTTATACCGGAAGGAGCTGGCGACGTATACCGGGAAAGATAAGTTTAACCAGAAGCTGGCTGAAGGGTTCATCCGGCTCTGGGGCTTGCCGTTTGAAAAATAAAAGAGGAGAAAATGACTACAAAATTGTGGGGTGCAAGATTCGCCAGAGAAATCGATCCATTTTTTGAAAAATTCAGCTCGTCCATCGCCGCAGACTATCGGCTGGCCAAATGCGATTTGATCGGATCTTTTTTGCACATCCATGTCTTAAAGGGCGCCAAGCTTATCGCGGCAGGCGATTTCGCGAAGCTTAAAAAAGGCCTCCTGTCTTTATTGAGCGATGTGGACAAAGGCCGGTTCGCCTATGATTTTACAAGCGAAGATATCCATACAAATATCCAGAACGCGCTTTTGAAGAAAGCCGGCCCTGTGGCAGGAAAACTGCAGACGTGCCGGTCAAGGAACGATCAGGTCGTTTTTGACACAAAACTGTATTGCCTGATCAACGGCGCGCGGCTTCAGGAATCGATTTTTTTCTTTCGGAAAACCCTTTTGGCGCTCGGCAATCTCCATTCGTCCCTGGTCATGCCCGGGTACACGCATATGCAGCACGCGCAGCCGGTCTATTTAAAGGACTATTGCAGCGCCTATGCGCTGATGTTCGAGCGGGATGCTCAGCGGCTGGAGGATGCCTTGATGCGGTTGGATATTTCTCAGGGCGCTGGCGCCCTTGCAGGGACGCCCATACCTTCAAGCATCTATAAGGCTCAGATCAAAAAGGCGCTTGACGCTCTAAAGATGCCGGGCTTAGCCAAGCTGGTCGGTCCGTGCGAAAACAGTTTGTCCGTGGTGAGCGACAGGGATTTTGTCGCAGAACTCCTGTCCCTGCTTGCGATCATGGGCATGCACATCTCGCGCCTCTGCGAAGACCTTGTCCTTTGGTCAAGCCGGGAATTCGGTTTTATCGAGATCGGGGATGAGTATTGCACAGGCAGCAGCCTGATGCCGCAGAAGAAAAATCCTGATGCGCTTGAGCTGATGAGGGGTTCCGCCGGGATTTTGTACGGCAATCTTATTTCGGTGCTTGTGATCTTAAAAGGCCTGCCGCTCTCCTACAACAGGGATATGCAGTGGGATAAAGAGCCGCTCTTCTCATCCTTAGAGCTTATTGAGAGTGAGCTCGTGATCCTGTCTGGGCTCTTAAAGACGATAAAATTCAATAAAGCGAACATAGAGCATCAGCTCGGCGATGAGTCTTTGTGCGCGACAGACCTGGCGGATCACCTGGTCGCGTCAGGCGTTCCTTTCCAGGAGGCGCATAAGGTTATCGGTAAACTGGTCCGGCACTCATTAAAGACGGGAAAAAAGATCAAGGGGATGACCCAGGAAGAGTTGAACCTGTTTTCGAAGAAATTGAATAAAAGAGAAGTGCTTAAAAGATTGAACCCTTATTTTTGCGCTTCTTCAAAGAAGTCAGTAAGGTGAACGACAGATGCATGATTTTCATTATGTAGATAACCGGCTTTTCTGCGAAGACGTGAGCGTGGCGCAGCTTGCTAAAAAGTTTTCAACGCCCCTGTACGTCTATAGCCGGAGGACGGTCCTTGATCATTATCTGAAAATCAAAAGGGCTTTTTCTGCGCTCAAGCCGCTGATCTGTTTTTCTGTTAAATCCAATTCGAACTTAAGCATCTTAAAAACTTTGGTCGCGCACGGCGCGGGCTTAGACATTGTTTCCGGCGGAGAGCTGCGCAGGGCGCTCAGGGTCAAAGCGGACCCTAAGAAGATCGTTTACGCGAGCGTCGGTAAAACGCGGCCCGAGATCGAAGAGGCGATCAGGTGCGGGATCCTGTTTTTCAATATCGAGTCCCTGCAGGAGCTTGGGGTTATCAGCGAAGTGGCGACACGGCTTAAAAAAGAGGCACGCGTCTGCATCCGCATCAATCCGGACATCGAGGCGTACACGCACCGCTACATAACGACGGGAACACTCGAGAGCAAATTCGGCGTGGATTTTCAGACGGCAAGGATCATATTCTTGAATCAAGAAAACTTTAAGTGCGTAAGGATCCTCGGGCTGCATATGCATATAGGCTCCCAGATCACGCAGTCCGGCCCGTTCCTTTCGGCTCTCAAGAAAGTCTGCGGATTCATCGATGAGCTCAAAAAAATGGGGATCGGGCTCCAGTGGCTGAATATCGGCGGAGGCCTGGGGATCATTTACAGGCAAGAGCAGCCGCAGACCGCCGATGAGTACGCGCGGGCTGTTTTGCCTATCCTAAAAAAAACAGGATTAAAAATTATTCTGGAGCCCGGCCGTTTCATTGTCGGTAACGCCGGGATCCTTGTGACGCAGGTCCTTTATAACAAAGACACCCGGGCCAGGCGGTTCGTCATTGTGGATGCCGGGATGAACGATCTGGTGAGGCCGTCTTTATATGATGCCTACCATGAGATATGTCCTTTAGACAACCGCAGAATGCTTTCCTCGGGGTCGATGAAACTGTCGGACGTGGTTGGCCCAATCTGTGAGAGCGGTGATTTCCTGGCTAAAGACAGGCTCTTGCCGCTTTTTGATAACGGGGATCTTTTGGCGGTCATGGGCGCGGGCGCTTACGGATTTTCCATGGCATCGAATTATAACTCCAGGCGCAGGCCTGCGGAAGTCTTGGTGAAAGGAAACAGATATTACCTCGTCCGCAGCCGTGAGGATTTTGATGACCTGACGCGCTTGGAAAGGATCGTTGGATAGTACAAGGCAATGTGTTCTATGAAAGTTTTGAAATTTTCCAAGATGCAGGCGGCGGGGAATGATTTTATCCTGATAAAAGGCGATCGCGCGTCACGCGCCGCGCGGCTTGCGCCGCTCGTCGTCAGGATGTGTGACAGGAGATTCGGCGTCGGCGCAGACGGCGTGCTTTTACTGGAAAAATCCAGGAAGGCCGATGTGCGCATGAGGGTCATCAATGCCGACG
>JAGVGA010000006.1 GCA_020057345.1 Candidatus Omnitrophota bacterium
TAGCCCGGCTTACCAAAAACACGTGGAAGGGTTGCAGCATTGAGCGACTTTATCGCCAACACCCAGGAAGACGTAAAATCCATGCTCGAGGCGATCGGCGCCAGGAGCATCGATGAGCTTTTCAACGACATCAAGCCGCACCAGCGGCCGCAATCTTTCAATCTCCCCGACGGCCGGTCCGAATTCGAGGTCATCCGCCATTTAAAAGATCTTGCGGCCAAGAATGCGACCGACCTCATCTGCTTTGTGGGTGCCGGTTACTACGACCATTTCATCCCTTCCGTTGTCGACCACCTCGCCTCGCGCAGCGAATTTTATACCGCTTACACCCCTTACCAGCCGGAGTGTTCTCAAGGGACCTTACAGGCAATCTATGAGTACCAGAGCGCGATCTGCCGCCTGACCGGCATGGAAATAGCCAACGCCTCTCTTTACGACGGCGGCACGGCGCTTTACGAAGCGCTGATGATGGCGCGCCGCATCACAGGCCGCAACCGCGTTTTGGTCGATGAAGCGGTCAGCCCCATCTACAGGACCATTATTTACAGCTACACCAAAAATCTGGATATCGAATTCATCGAGATCCGGGCAGAGCACGGCCAGACCGACCGCGCCGCCATCCATCAGCATCTCAATGACCGGGCCGCATGCATCATCCTGCAGAATCCGAATTTCTTCGGCGCTATAGACAATCCAGCGGATATCGTCGAACAGGCCCATGCCGCGGGCGCTCTTGTGATCGAATCCGTCTATCCGATCTCTTTGGGGATCCTGAAAACACCGGGTGAAATGGGCGTGGATATCGTCACCGGCGAAGGCCAAAGCTTAGGGTTGCCTCTTTCATTCGGCGGGCCGTATCTGGGCTTTATGGCCACAAAAAAAGAATACGCCAGAAAAATGCCCGGCCGTATCGCCGGCGAAACCGTAGACGCAAGCGGCAGAAAAGGTTTTGTCTTGACCCTGCAGGCCAGGGAACAGCATATCCGCCGGGAAAAAGCCACATCCAATATCTGTTCCAATGAAGCGCTGTGCGCCATGCGCGCCCTCATCTATCTTTCTTGTGTAGGCAAACAGGGCTTGATCGACGTGGCAGGGCTTAATTATGAGAAAGCGGAATTCGCAAAGAACCTCCTAGCTAAAATCAAAGGCGTGTCTGTCAAGCAGGGCTCGCCGACTTTTAATGAATTCACGGCTGTCCTTCCCAAAGACCCCGTAGAGGTCATCGCCCGGATGATCGAAAAAGGATTCGCTCCGGGATTCAGTTTAGGCCGGTACTATCGGGACATGAAAAATTATATGCTCATCGCCGTGACGGAAAAACGCACCAAGGAAGAGATCGTCAAATACGCCGAAACCCTGGAGTCCGTGCTATGGAGCTGATATTTAAAAAAAGCGTTCCCGGCCGCCGCTGCACGCGCTTCCCGAAAAGCGACGTGCCCAAGGCGCGCGTGCTTGCACAAAAATATCTAAGAAAATCCGCCTGCGCCCTGCCGGAGGTATCCGAGCTGGACCTCATCCGCCATTTCACCAACCTCTCTAGGCTGAACTTTTCCGTTGATACCAACTTCTACCCGCTGGGCTCCTGCACGATGAAATACAATCCGAAGTTCAGCGAAGACATCGCCCGGCTTGAAGGCTTTGCCAACCTTCACCCGCTTTTGCCCCAACTCAGGGGCGGCGGGTTGCTCACGCAGGGCGCGCTTGAAGTCCTCTGGAACATGGAAAAGCTCTTATGCGAAATCACGGGCATGGATAACTTCACCCTGCAACCCGCTGCCGGCGCGCATGGCGAGCTGACCGGCGTCACACTTATCGCAGCTTACCACCGCGCTAAAAAAAATAAGAGAAAATATATCCTTGTGCCTGATTCCGCGCACGGCACCAATCCCGCGAGCGCCGCCATCGCCGGCTACGAGATCATCAACGTCCCGTCTGATCAAAACGGCACCATGGACCTCCGGGCTTTGAAAGAAAAACTAAACGAAGATGTGGCCGCGGTGATGATGACCTGCCCGAACACGCTCGGGCTTTTCGAGACCAATATTGACGCGATCACCGAACTCGCCCACAAAAAAGGCGCGCTCATGTACTACGACGGCGCTAACCTTAATGCAATCTTAGGCAAGTGCAGGCCGGGCGACATCGGGTTCGACGTCATCCACCTGAATCTCCACAAGACCTTTGCCACGCCCCACGGCGGCGGCGGGCCGGGAGCGGGGCCGGTCGGCGTCAAAAAAGAGCTGGAGGAATTTCTGCCTATTTCCCGAGTGGTCAAGCGGGATGACGGAACGCTTTATCTTAATTATAAACCGACGCACACCATCGGCTACATCGCCTCGTTTTACGGCAACTTCCTCGTGATCTTAAAAGCCTACGCCTATATCCTCCTCTTGGGCCGCGAGGGTTTGATCCGGACAGGCGAACATGCGGTCCTGAATGCGAATTATATCCTGGCAAAGCTCAAAGATATATACGCGCCGGCCATCGATAAATACTGCATGCACGAATGCGTCCTTTCTGCGTCAAAACAGGCCGAGCAAGGCATCCGGGCCTTTGATATCGCCAAATACCTCATCGACTGCGGCATCCATCCGCCGACCATCTATTTTCCGCTTATCATCAAAGAAGCGCTCATGGTGGAACCCACAGAGACCGAATCCAAGGAGACACTCGATTATTTTATCGCGTGCATGCGGGAAGCAGATTCGCTCGCCAAAGAAAATCCGGAAGCCTTAAAAAAAGCGCCTCAGACCACGCCCATCGGCCGGCTTGACGAGACCAAAGCCGCCCGCGATATGAACTGCGCCCTTTTATAGCAATAAACATTTTAGGTGGTTCGTCTTGACCCCGCGCAATGTCCCTGTTTAAGCCGACAATAAGAAATTTTCTGGCACGTCCTTCGTTTCGGTTGGCAAGGATTTACAACGAGTTCGTTGCGAACCTGACTGAAGAGTAATACAGGTTTTAATTTCCTTACGAAGGAATGTTCGCGTAAACGAACGAGGCGTAAACCGCAGCCAACGCCGGAAAATTTCGTCGGCGAACAGGGATATTGCGATGGGTTTTGCAGACAAAGGAACCATGAAAGAGTTTCGGGTTATAGAAAACGGATTTTGTGATGCGCGCACGAACATGGCTGTTGATGAAGCCATGCTCTCTGACTACCGGGAAGGTACATCCCTGCCCACCTTACGGCTTTACGGCTGGAGGCCGTCCGCTTTTTCCATCGGCTGTTCGCAAAAACCGGAAGAGGTCCTGGATTTAAACGCCTGCGCCCGAGGCGGCATAACCTACGTCAAGCGGCCGACAGGCGGCGGCGTTATATTCCATGAACACGAATTGACGTATAGCGTTGTTCTGGCGCAATCGGACATCGGGCTTAAAATGGGCGTCAAAGAATCTTTTGAAAAAATAACGGGCTTCTTGATCGCGGCGTATCAAACGCTCGGCGCTTCTGCGACTTTTGCAAAATACCGGGGGGTAACGGCCTCTCGCGCCGTCGCCGATTTCTGCTTCTCCCGAAAAGAGGAATACGACATTCTTGTGCAGGGAAAAAAAATAGGCGGCAACGCGCAGAAACGAAAAAAAAACGTCATCCTGCAGCACGGCTCCATCCCTTTTACATTTGACAAAAATAAGATCCGCCGGTTTTTAAAAAACCCTGAGACGCTGAACAACCTCGACATCATTTCGCTTCATGAGATCGCAGGCGATCATATTGATTTCAAAAAACTTTCAAAAATGCTCATCCGGGCATTCGGTCAACACTTTGGAGCCCATGCGAAAGCCTGAATGGCTGAGAAAAAAGATCGATTTTGACCGAGGCCGCGCCACGAGCGCTCTAATGGCAGAGCTCGATCTCAACACCGTCTGCAAAGAAGCCAAATGCCCGAATATCTCCGAATGCTATCAAAAACATCACGCCACCTTTCTTATCTTAGGTAAAAAATGCACACGTCACTGCTCTTTTTGCAATGTAGAGAAGACCGCGCCTCTTTTGGTGGATCCTGACGAACCCGTGCGCGTCGCCCGGGCGGTTGAGAAAATGGGCTTAAAACACGTAGTCATAACTTCCGTAACGCGCGACGATCTGGCTGACGGAGGCGCCTCGCTTTTTGCCAGGACGGTCGCCGAGATCAAAAAATCGGGCAACGTTGATATCGAACTCCTTATCCCGGATTTGAAGGCCGATAAGAATGCCCTCCAGACCGTCGTTTTAAGCAAACCTAAGATCATCGGGCACAATGTGGAGACGGTGCCACGGCTTTATTCATTAAGGCCAGGGGCTGATTACAAGAGGTCCATTGCTGTTTTAAAAATAATAAAGGAAATAGACGCCGGAATTCTCACAAAGTCCGCCCTCATGCTCGGACTCGGAGAAAAAGAAGACGAGGTTCTAAAAACAGTGGATGATTTACGAGAGGTTGGCTGCGACTTCCTGGCGTTGGGCCAGTATTTAAGGCCGGCGCTCAAAAATACAGAGGTCGTTGAATATATCCCGCCGGAAAGATTTGAAAACTACAAAGCCAAGGCTTACAGCCTTGGCTTTAAACACGTCGAAAGCGCGCCCTACGTTCGCAGCTCTTATCACGCTTCCGTCTATCTAAAAGACCTGTAAAGAGCGGTGTCATTGCGGGCATAAAGGTCAAAAAGTGTTGCTGCCCACTGTTGTAAGTATCTGTTTTACAGTAAGATAGTACTATTTTAGTGCTCATTCATTGAA
>JAGVGA010000005.1 GCA_020057345.1 Candidatus Omnitrophota bacterium
ATCGCGGTCTTTCTCAAAAGAACAGAATTCAATACTTAAAATGGTACTGTTACTTCAAAAACAGCAACACTTTTTGACCTTTATGCCCGCAATGACACTCATTTTGTCCACATCTGAAATATATCACATCCGGACAATGATTATCATCCGTAAATACACCCTTTTTATCTGCGCAAACTACTTGAAAAACATCGGGTTGGCTAAAAAAGGGCGGGTCAGAAACCCTCGATATCGACGATCTTGTTCTTGATCGCATATTTGATGAGGTCGCTCGTCTTATGAAGGTCTAATTTTTTCAGGATATTGTTTTTGTAATTTTCAACGGTGCGAGGGGATATAAAGAGCGTATCGGCGATCTCCTTGGCAGTCTTGCCCTCCACCACAAGGCGCATGACCTCGATCTCGCGCTCGCTCAAGACGCTCTCCTTGACCATCTCCTCAGGCGATCTTGACGCCCTCTCGAGTAAGTAGGACGAGGCGGCCGCGCTTAAATAAACCTGGCCGGCCGTAATTTTGCGCAAGGCCTGCAAAAGATCCTCAGCCGCATTCTCCTTGTTAAGATACCCCCTGACGCCGGATTTGAGGGCGCGCAGAATGTAGGCGTCTGACTTGTGGACACTGATGATGAGGATCTTTGTCTTGCGCGAGACGCGCTGGATCTGCGCCAGGACTTCCAGGCCGCTCTTCTGGGGCATGGTGATGTCCAAAAGCAGGATGTCGGGTTTGAGCGCCGCGACCTTTTCGATTGCCTGCTCGGCGCTTGAGGCCTCGGCGATGACCTTATATTCCGGCTGGTTACGAAGGATATTCTTGATCCCTTCGCGGATGATATCATGATCGTCTACAATAATAATGGAATGAGGCATCTTAGGTCGTCGGAAGAACCACTTCTATTTTTGTGCCGCGGTCAGAACGCGAGTCGATCGTAAGCCTGCCGCCCAAAAGTTCGACCCTTTCTTTCAAGCCCTGCAACCCTAATTTGATCCTGTCTTCTTTGCGGCGTTGAGGGGTGCTCGCATACTGCGCGTAGTCAAACCCGATCCCGTCATCCGCGATGTCCAGATACACGTAAGCGTCCCTTCTCTCGAGCGCGACCTCCACATTCCCGGCATTCGCGTGCTTGGCGATGTTCGTCAGCGCCTCCTGGATGATACGGTAGATGACCAGATTGTGTTCCGACGAAAGCTCCAAATCCTCCGGCGGACGCTGGTAGTTGATCGCGCTCCCTGTCATCTCCTTATGCTGCAAAACGAGGCCGGCGATGCTCTCTGTAAGGCCGAGATCGTCGAGCTCCGGCGGCCTGAGCATCTCGGAAATGCGATGCGCCTTGTCCATCATCTGGTCTAAAATCTCTTTGGCCTTGTCTATCTTTTCTTTCTGCTCTTTCGCGTCAGCCGGGATGTCGCGGCCGATCAAACCCAGATAAATTTTTAGCGCGCTTAAATCCTGGCCCAGCTGATCGTGGACCTACATTGAAAGATTGTTGCGCTCCTCTTCTTCCACGCGGATGACACGGCGCCACAGGAGCTCCCGATGCTCCTGTTCATTCTTGCTGCGGCGGTAGATCAGGCGGGCGGTCTGGCCGCCGAGCAAGAGACCGATAAAGAGCGACCAGGAAAGAAATGTGATTGAGCGCTGGCGGCCGGATTCAGCCGCGGCCAGCTGCCTGTCGATCTCGGCCAAGTCATATTTCTGCACGGGGTCATCTAAGAACGCGTCGACTAAAAAAAGTTTGTTTTCAAAATCCATGAGGTTGCGGCTGATCTCATCGTCAAGCGCCTTCTTCGCCTCAGGTTTGCCTAAGGCCATGCGGCCAGTCAGCGCGATGATCCTCTCGCCTATCTTGCGCAATTCTTTCTGGCTCAAACCGAGCGTCCTTGCCCACTCTTTCTGCAGGCTAGCCGTTGCCAGCGCCTCATAAAGATTGAGCTGACGGTCAAAGTCGCTTTGCGAAAGACGGATCGCATTGAGCTTGGCTGTTTCGCCTGCGGCTTCCAGGTATTGGGCGCCCCTCCAGAACATATAGCTGCGGATGCCCATGCCGTATTTACTGTTATTTGATTTCATCTCAAGGACCGAGTTCTGGCGCGGGATGTCGGTCTTTGCCAAATGACTGACCACCCGGCTTAGGTCCAGGATCTGCTGGATACCGATGAACCCGATGACAACGATGAGCAAAAGGAGGCCGCCGAAACCTGCGACCATCTTAGTATCTATGACCCATCGCCGCTTGGTCATTTCTTCTCTAAACTCTTAAGCCATTCTCTGACGGAATCAGCGTCATCGGATAGGGGATCTAATTCCAGGTAGCTGCGGTAGTGATAGCGCGCGTTTTCCTTGTCCTTGAAGTAGTCGTCGAAGATGATACCGAGGTTGAAGTGGGCGAGGGCATTCTTGGGGTTGAAACCCAGGGCTGTCTTGAATTCGGTGACCGCCTGATCGTAGTCCTTGTTCTTGGAATAGACAACCCCCAAATTATAGTGGTAGCGTTCTGCTTCTGAGGTGAATCTGGTTTTAAGCTTAGCGACCTGCGCCTCAAGCGACAGAATCCTCGTTTCATAGGACTGGCGCTTGTTTTTAAAGACCTCATCTAACTTGGAGATCTCTTCGCGGTTCTCTTTTTTGAATTTATCTATTTCTTTGCGCAGTTTCTCTAAGTCGTCGTTAGAGTCCAGGGACGCCTCCCGCTCCTGGAGGAGGCGTTTTTTCAAGTCTTGGGCCTCGCTGACGGCCCGGTCTTTTTCCTGAGACGACTGGCTCATCTGGTCCATGAGCTTTTTTGTCGCCTCGACATTCTTTTCCTGCTCTTTCTTGATATCCTCTTTAAGCCGGGCGGTCTCTTTTTGGGCTTCTTCGGCGGTCTTCAGGTTTTCCGTGCGCAGAATGGTATTCTTCTGGGATTCGCCGGAATAAAGGACAAGGGTGATGACCGCAACCAGGATGACAGCGCCGGCGACGATAAGACCGATGAGCTTGTTCATAAGGGGATTATTCCAGCCTCTCCTTGATGCGCTTGGTGACAACGCCCCGCGCCCTCACTTCTTCTTTTTCCGCATCCACCCTTTCGATATCGCCGGTGATGATGCGCGGGGTCAGGAATATCGCCAGCTCCGTCTTGTTCTTCTGCGAATCCGTGCTTCCGAAAAACCAGCGCAAAAACGGGAGCTTGCCTAAAAACGGGAATTGCGTGCGCGTGTTACGGACATCGTCTTTCATGAGGCCTGCGATCAGGATCATGGCATTATCACGCACCTTGACCGTGGTCTCTGCCTGCGAAGTCTCCACCACAGGCACCTTGCTGCCCAAAGGCGAGATCGCTGTTTCGCGCACGGAGCTCACCTCGGGCCTTATCTTCATGACGACAAAACCGTCATCCGTGATGTTGGGCGTCACGTTCAGCTTCACGCCCACATCCACGTAATTGACCGATTCAGCCGTCGTGGTTGTGACGCTTGACTGGCTCTGGGTCTGCGAAAAATAGACCTCCTTGGCGCCGATCAGGATGCTCGCCTCCTGGTTATTGACCACCGCGATCCGCGGACGCGACAGGATGTTCGCCTTCGTTAACGTGTTGAGCGCCTGCACCACAATGTTGAAATCATTCGCGGCCATAGTCCCGACGCTCATCTGCCCGTAGGTGCTCAAGCCCGTGATAGGATACTTGCCTTTAAAATCAAGGTTGTTGACCTTAACCGCGTGGAAAAGCCTTTCCCAGTCGATGCCGTACTGGGTCTTGTCATTCAGGATGATCTGGACGATCTGCGCCTCGATCAAGACCTGCCGCGTCTCGGAGTCAAATGCCTCGATCATCTTCTTTATCTTTTTCATCTTCTCCGGCAAGTCGCTGACCACGATCTTGTTGGTGCGCGCGTCCATCTCCACCTGGCTTGAGCCCGGGGTAAAGACGCCGGCGAGCTGGTTCTTGACATCCTCGGCCTTCGCGTACCTGAGCTCAAATATCTGCGTGTCTTTCGTTGCATCCAGCGACCGAATCGTTTTTTCCATCAGATCCAGGTTCTCAGGCACATCCACCAGGATGACGGTAGCAGAAGAATCGTCGACAATGACCTTGCCGATGTCAGACTTTAGCTGGTTGAGCGCGGCCAGCACGTCCCTAGGCGAAGCGTGCTTGAGTAAAATGGTCCGGACCTTGCGCGTCTCCGCATAGCGCTTGCCGTATTGCTGGGTGTATTTCTCGACGGGCATGATGGTGATGATGTTCTTCTCTTTTGCCGCAGCCAGGCCGTTACTGATAAGAATGATGTCCAGCGCGTCCTCAAAAGTGACATTGTTCAAAAAGACATTGACGCGGCCCGTCACCTCTTTGATCGGCACGATGTTCG
>JAGVGA010000025.1 GCA_020057345.1 Candidatus Omnitrophota bacterium
CAAGCAGGTCGTGACCGTTGAGATCGAGCTTGAAGATGTTTGGATGATCCCGACAGGAGAGCTCTCGAGCTTGCGCGAAGAGGCTGGCAAGCTGACAAAGGTCCTGGCCAACACCGATTATTACGAACGCGCCAGCTATTTGAAGAACAGTATTGAAAGCAAGTTGAACCAGGTCGAGCAGACGCAGAGCGTCACCAACCCCAGCCCGGGCGGCTATATATCCGACTATCGGGAGAACTTAAAGCTTATGGAATCTGTGAGAGCTGATCTTGCCGCCGCGCGCACGCTCGTAGCGCAAGCCAAGAATCTTGCGCCTATGGTGACCTGGAAGCTGGTCATCGCGATCGTCGCATTTTTAGGGCTCTTAGGGCTCATATTCTTTTTTGTCTGGCAGCGGCAGATCCGTTCTTTGGCAAACCTTGCCGAGGATTATGAAGGCTCGGCTGCCGAAGCCGCGGCCAAGGGCAGGGCTGCGGATGAGGGCGAGCGGCGCCAGGCAAAGGAAGAGAAAAAGACAGGTTTGACGGACATCGAAGAACGGCTTAAGGAAAGGCCGTAAAAGATACTCGCAGCCCTTTTGAGTCAAGCTTAAAAGGGATTTTTATTGAAAAAAACCCACCCTTGGTATATACTTAATTAATTCCAAACAGATCAATAAGAGGAGGCTGAGTATGTTCAAAAAACATGTAGTTCTTTTTACCTTGGTTCTTGTTTGTGTGTTCGCTGTTTTTGCCGTAGGCTGCGAATCCACGGGTGAGAACACCAAGCGCGGTGCCATAGGCGGCGCTTTGGTCGGTTCTATTGTCGGCGGTGCGATCGGTTATCAAACCGGTCATCCGCTCGCGGGCGCTGCGATCGGAGCAGGCGCCGGTGCCTTAACGGGTGCTGTGATCGGCGACAAGATCGACACCCGCAACGCGCGTAACAAAGAGCAGATCATGACGAGCGGAGAAAAGCTCGGCATATCCGACGTCATTGTCCTGGCAAAGTCCGGCTTAAGCGATGACGCCATCATCGACAAGATCGCCAAGACCGGCTCGGTCTACAACCTTTCGGTCGAGGAGATCGAGGCGCTGCGCAAGGAAGGGGTCAGCACGCGCGTCATCAATTTCATGATGAGCACGGTGAAAAAGTAATACTTGACAAATTTTATCGGATATTGTAGAGTTAAGGTGCGGCTAATGGATGCCGCAAACAAATAGGAGGATGTTATGAGACTAAAGCCTAAGTATTTTTTGAGAGCTGTGGCTCATTGTAAAGAAGGTTGTCATCAAGGCTCCCGGGTACGAGCCTAAACTACCTGTCTGCCGACATAAAAAAAGGGGTCACACCTATTTTCCCCTACTATTAAATTAAAGGAAAAATAGGTGTGACCCATTTTTAATACAAGCATCATGCCAATAGACGGTTCGCAAGATCTGACAAAAAAGAAGTGCAAGCCCTGCGAGGGAACAACGCCTGCGCTTGGGACCCATGAGGTCCAGCGTTACATGGCGGATGTTCTTGGCTGGCAGCTTGAAGAAGATAAGTCGATCAAAAAAGAGTTCCGTTTTAAAGATTTCGCCGGCGCCATGGTTTTTGTCAACAAGGTCGCCGCGCTCGCCGAAAACGAAGGTCATCACCCCGCAATGCTTATTCTTTACAACAAAGTCAGGATCACGCTTTCCACACACGCGGTCTCCGGGTTGTCGGAAAACGACTTCATCATGGCCGCAAAGATCGACGGCCTTCTGACGAAGGCATAACCAGTGAGACAAAGCAGCCAGACTCGTTTGTCTCATTAAGAAAGCAGAGGGCAAGATGCGCGTCAATATCGATAAAAACGGCAATATAGCGATCTCCGATTTCAGCCCTGTTCAGGCCTTTAAAATCGCAAGCTCGATGGAGGGGCAGGCGATCCTTTTCTATCAGGATCTTTCCCTTAAGGTGCGCGACGACCAGGCGCGCCGGGAGATCGTTTTTTTGATCGAGCAGGAAAAGGAGCATAAGAAGATTTTTGAGACTCTGGGGGTCAAAGAGAAAGAGGCCTCCGGGGATGATTTTGAAGAGGATGACATCGTAAACTATATGAACGCAAAGGTCTTTGATGTTTCTTTAGAAAGGGAAAAAGCCGCCAAGATGGAGCATCGTCATGAAGGATTGGCTGAGGCGATGGATATGGAAAGGCGCTCGATCGTTTTTTACAGGGGGTGTTTGAGCCAGACAAAAGATTCCAAGGCACGCAGCGCATTAGAAAAGATCTTGCAGGAAGAAGAGAAGCATCTGGCGAAGTTCGCCGAGATGCTGCGTATAAAATGCATCAATTCACAGGAGGGATGCGTGCTATGAAAGATATGACAGCCGCCAATTTGCGTTCAGCGTTCGGAGGCGAATCCCAAGCGCATATGCGCTATAAGATCTGGGCGGATGTGGCCGAAAAGGAGGGTTTTGCGAATATCGCCAAGCTTTTCCGGGCGGTTTCTTTTGCCGAACAGATCCACGCGACGAGCCATTTTGCCGTCTTAAAAGACGTTACCGGAGCTTTTGTCGTTACCTCGATGGCAGGGTTCGGCATAGGCCGCACCAAAGATAATTGCGCAGGCGCGGTCGCAGGCGAGCAGTTTGAGATCAATGAGATGTACCCGACGTATAAGAATACCGCGGAGTTTCAGGCTGAGAAGAACGCGGAACGCTCTTTCCTTTGGGCCCTGGAGACGGAAAAAGAGCACGCCAAGCTTTTTTTAAAGGCCAAAGAGGCAGCGGACAAAAAGCAGGACACGAGTTTCAAGAAGATCTATGTCTGTCGCGTGTGCGGCTACACGCACGAAGGCGAACCTGAGGGCAAGTGCCCTCTGTGCGGCGCTCCCCGTGAAAAAATAGAAGTATTTGAGTGTTAAGATTATGTGCGGCATCGTCGGCTACATAGGTCCAAAAGAAGCTGTCCCTATTCTGCTATCGGGTTTGAAGCGGCTTGAGTATCGCGGTTATGACTCAGCCGGTATTGCGGTTATTTCTTGCGGCAAGATCCATAGCCGCAAGATCCCGGGTAAGATCAATGATCTTATCGGAGTGATCGCAAAGGAGCCCTTACCTAAGGCAGGCCTTGGTATCGCCCACACGCGCTGGGCCACGCACGGCGCGCCCAATAAAGTCAATGCCCACCCCCATTCGAGCTGCGACAGAAAGATCAGCGTCGTCCATAACGGGATCATCGAAAATTACCTAAAATTAAAAGAGTCGCTTATTAGCGAAGGCCACAGGTTTGTTTCTCAGACGGATACGGAAGTCCTGGCGCATTTGATCGAGAAATTCTACAAGGGAGACCTGAAAGACGCGGTGATCGAGGCGATCAAAAAGGTCGAAGGGAGCTTTGCTTTGGGCGTTGTTTCGGCTGATGAGCCGGATAAGATCGTGTGCGCCCGCCAGGACAGCCCGCTGATCGTGGCCGAAGGCAGGGCCGGCCGGTTCATCGCCTCTGATGTCCCGGCGATCCTTGAGCACTGCCGCCGGGTCGTTTATCTTAAGGACAGGGAAGTCGCTGTCCTGGACAATAACGGAATCCGTGTTTTTGATCTGAATAAGCGAGAGGTCCGTTTCAAATTTGACAGGGTCCTGATGGGTGCGCAAAGCGCGCAAAAAGGCGGTTTTCCCCATTTTATGCTCAAGGAGATCCATGAGCAGCCGGCAGTCTTAAAGCGCTTATTATCGAGCGGCGCCAGGGAGATCCGCCGTTTTTCTTATCCCAGGAAGATAAAGAATATTGTCATCGTCGCCTGCGGCACAGCCTATCACGCAGGCCTGGTCGGAAAATATATCATCGAGTCGCTGGCGCGCATTCCGGTTGCGGTTGATCTTTCTTCGGAGTTCAGGTACCGCGATCCCATCGTGGATAAAGGCACGCTCGTCCTGGCCATAAGCCAGTCCGGCGAGACTGCGGATACGCTGGCTGCGGTGCGCGAGGCAAAAAAGAAGGGCGCTTGCGTCGTTTCTATCTGCAATGTGGTCGGCTCGAGCCTGACGCGCGAGTCTGACCACGTCTTTTACACGCTCGCCGGCCCTGAGATCGGGGTCGCCTCGACAAAGGCGTATACGGCGCAGCTGGCGGTGCTCTATATGTTTGGCCTTGAACTGGCGCGTTCGCTTAAAACCATTTCGCAAAACTCTTTTAAGGCTTCTTGGAAGGTTTTAAACAGCATCCCTGCGCTCCAGGCGGAAATACTGAAGGCGCATCGTTCGGTGGAGAAGGTAGGGCGCAAACACCACAAGTTTGGAAGCTTTCTTTTCCTGGGAAGGAATATCAATTTTCCTTCGGCCTTGGAAGGCGCATTAAAGCTTAAGGAGATTTCTTATATCCCGGCAGAAGGGTATGCGGCAGGCGAGATGAAGCATGGGCCCATCGCCCTTATCGATGAGTATCGCGCGGTGGTCTGTATCGCCGTCAGTTCCAGGATCTACGACAAGATGATCTCCAACATCCAGGAGATAAAGGCGCGCTCCGGAAAGCTCATCGCGATCGCAAGCGCGGGCGATAAGGCGATCCGGACCCATGTCAGCGAGACTATTTTCATACCGAAGATCGACGAGTTCTTTTCGCCGCTGTTGGTGGCCCTGCCTTTGCAGATGCTCGCCTACACCATCGCGGTCAGCCGTAAGTGTCCTGTGGATCAGCCCCGCAATTTAGCAAAGTCAGTCACGGTAGAATAAGTTTGTAAGTGTAAAGTGTGTAAGTTATGTCAAAGGATGAAAACGAATTTGATTTTGAACGCCTAAAGGTTTATCAGCGAGCGTTAGAATTTGCTGATAAAATATTTAGCCTGTCAAAAAGTTTTTCCCATTCCGTTCAGTATTCTTTAGGCGATCATATGCGCAAGACGACCATATCGATCTGTAATAATATTGCGGAGGGGAGCGGTAAGCAGAGCAAGAACGCGAAGATACAATTTTATGGTTATGCTATCGATTCAGCAAGAGAGTGCATCCCTATGATTAGCATAAGCGCCAGACAAAACCATCTTGACTCAAGCGATTTCAATTATCTACGTCAAGAATGCAAAGAAATATGCAATATGTTGGGTGGCTTGATTCGGTCGATGAAGTAACCTTTCCTTATAAACTTTACACTTCCACACTTAAACACTCCATAATAATGTTGTACGTCGTCTCAACTCCCATCGGCAATCTCGGCGATATTACCTTTCGCGCAATCGAGGTCTTAAAATTCGTTGACCTGATCGCCTGCGAAGACACCCGCAAGACAAGGATCCTGACGCAGCGCTACGCCATTTCCACACCCCTGACGAGTTATTACGAGTACAATAAGGCGGCCAAGGGTGATTTTTTGCTGAAAGTCTTAAAAGAGGGCAAAAAGGTCGCCCTCGTCTCCGATGCGGGCACGCCGGGCATCAGCGACCCCGGATTTAGCCTGATTAAGTCCGTACTTGAAGCCGGTTTTTCTGTTATTTCCGTTCCCGGGCCGACCGCTTTGATCAGTGCCTTGTCCATCAGCGGGTTTGCGACGAATAAATTTTTTTTTGAAGGATTCCTGCCAGTCAAAAGCGGCGCTCGCCAGAAAAGACTCAAAGAGCTGAAAAAAATGGGATGCACCGTCGTTGTTTATGAGTCCCCGCACCGGATCTTAAAGACATTGGAGGCGATGGAGCAAGCCCTTGGGAACATCAAGGTCGCGCTCGCGCGCGAAGTGACCAAGAAGTTCGAAGAGGTCATCCGCCAGGATATCGCAACGCTCATCGCCAAGTTTAAGACCACCAAACCCAAGGGTGAGTTTGTCATTATCTTCTGAAACCCCGGGAAAAAAGGGATCCGCCCCAGGCGCTTTGAAAGAAGCGTTAGGGCTTTTTCTGATCCTGCTCATTCCTTTTTTGCCATATCTGGCAACGGTTTGCAAACTCAGCTATCTCGCCTATAACAACTCGTCCGATACTTTTCTTTACCTGAACATCGCCCGCAACTTCCTTTGCGGCCGGGGCCTTGTTTCGTCTTTTAATGTGTATCAATACTGGACCGGCCTCTATTATCCGGCCTTGCCTTTTGTGCACGTGGTTTATTCGCTTTTCTTAAGCGTCCTTTATTTTTTCTTCCCGTCCATCCAAAAGCTCATCTTTTTTAATTTTATCCTCGCCTTTTTGAACTCTTATTTGATCTATAGGATCCTCAAAAAGATCTATCATGATCGGGCGATCGCCACGTGGGTCGCCTGTCTGGTCGCGGCCATGGTTTCTACCGAGATCACCCTCTTAAGGCTTTTTACCGAACAGTTGAGCTTGCTCGTCACCTTAAGCGCCGTCCTTTTTTTTGTTTCGAAGAGAGAGCTTTCTCGACGGGATTTGGCCTTCATAGGCCTTCTTTGTGGCATAGGATTTCTCGTCCGTTCTTCGGCGATCATCTATCCTTTATGTTTCTTTTTCGCGCTAATGTTGGCGAAAAAAGACGGCCTCATCAGGCGGACGCAACCTTTTCTGTTGCTTTTCTGGCCGCTTTTTATCGCCGGGGTCTATGGTGGGTTTATCTTTGTCCGATATGGAGTTTTTTTCCCGGAATATCCCGGGGCCTTCAAGAATTATTACCTGGCGACTTTTACGACAGGCGGCGCGTTTTTTTCACAGACGCCCGCGCTCCGGTTTTTTTCGGGGAATTTTTCAGGATCTTATTTCGGCATCAATTTTTTGAACATGTCAAAAGTGCTTTTCTGCGAGGCCCACATCCTGATCCTTTTTGGGCTTATCCGGATGGTTCGTCTTTTTAGACAGAGGCAGAAAGACGAACTG
This sequence comes from Candidatus Omnitrophota bacterium, assembly GCA_020057345.1. Taxonomy (GTDB): domain Bacteria; phylum Omnitrophota; class Gorgyraeia; order Velamenicoccales; family Velamenicoccaceae; genus JAGVGA01. The sequence continues at coordinate 6,765 of JAGVGA010000025.1, forward strand.
CTGTTGTGCGGACTTGTCCTTTTGCCGATCGCAGGGACGATCCTTATTTATCCCTACATGAGGGTCGCCGAGTTCCAGTGGACGCGGTTTCTCCTTTTGCCGGTGATTTTCCTGAGTGCCTTAGGCGTAAAGGCGTGGAGAGATTTTACACAGAAATTTTTTCCCAGGACCAAGAAATTTCTTTTCCATGCGGTCCTGGTGATCGTTTTTGCCTCAAATTTCTATCAGTCTTGCCGGGTCCTTGAGGTCTACTGGCGAAAGAACGGGCAGGATGCCAAGGTCGCGGCCATGCGCGCCCTATCGCAATGGACTGCCCAGAATACAAAAAATGAGGATTTGATAGCGGTTTCGCTGTATCTCATCGGAAGGGTTGATTTTGATCGGCCGACCGTCATATTGCCTCTTTATAAGATGTTAACGAGGAATAACTTAGAGAAATTTCTTGCCCTTTACAGGCCCCGTGCGCTTATTTTTGAGAAAACACTGCCTGAGGCCTTAAGGGAGGATCTTAAGAAAAATGGATATGATCAGAGCCCGTCTTTTGGCGCAGATTCGTCTTTTGTGATATTGGAGCCCGTATGGAAATCACCTTGACAA
>JAGVGA010000027.1 GCA_020057345.1 Candidatus Omnitrophota bacterium
GACGACGCGAACCGCGCGCTGATGGGTTCCAACATGCAGCGCCAGGCCGTTCCTTTGATGATTACGGAGCGCGCGTTCGTAGGAACGGACATGGAAGGCAAGGCCGCTGTTGATTCGGGCGCTGTTGTCGTGTCTGACGAGGATGGTACTGTCAAAAGCGTGGACGCCAAATCCATCACCGTCAATAAGAAGACATATGAATTAAGGAAGTTCAAGCGTTCGAATGCGAACACCTGCGTGAACCAGAAACCTATAGTCAAGCTTGGACAGAAGGTCAAGGCCGGAGAAGTGATCGCAGACGGTATCGGCACCAAGGACGGCGAGCTCGCTTTGGGCCGCAATCTTTTGGTCGCCTTTATGCCGTGGCGTGGGTTTAACTTTGAAGACGCCATCCTGGTGAGCGAAAAGCTCGTCAAGGAAGACGTGTACACGTCTATTCATATCGAAGAATTTGATCTCGAGGCCAGAGAAACTCGCCTGGGCAACGAAGAGATCACGCGCGATATCCCGAACGTGTCTGAAGCGGCTTTGGAGCACTTAGACGAGGAAGGGATCATCAGGATCGGCGCTGAAGTGGAGGCCGGAGATATCCTGGTCGGTAAGGTTACGCCTAAGACCGAGTCCGAGCTTTCCCCGGAAGAAAGATTGCTGCGCGCTATATTCGGCGAGAAGGCAGGGGATGTACGCGATACGTCCCTGACATTGTCTCCGGGTATCGAGGGTGTGGTCATTGATGTTCAGGTCTTCTCCCGGAAAGAGCGCGGCCGTAAATCCAAGGAAGATAAGAAAAAAGAATCTGCGCAGATCAAGGAGATCAAGGGGTATTACGCGCAGGAGATAGAATATGTCCAGGAAGAGAAGATCAGTAAACTTGCGAGCATGCTCGGTGTTTCAAAGGCCAAGGCGTTGAACGTGGACTTAGAGGGTAATGAAGAAGCCAAGCACATCGCCAAGTTTTTTGACGATCAGATCCGCGAACTCGCGCAGGAAGAAGAGCAGGAGATAGGAAAGGTTAAGCGCGGGGACGAGCTGTCGCCCGGCGTCTTGAAGAAGGTCGTCGTGTATGTGGCGACCAAGCGCAGGCTCGCGGTCGGCGATAAGATGGCAGGCCGCCACGGGAACAAAGGCGTCATCGCCAAGATCCTTCCTGAAGAGGACATGCCGCATTTGTCGGACGGCACTCCTGTTGAGATCGTTCTTAATCCGCTGGGCGTCCCTTCCCGTATGAACGTCGGACAGCTCTTAGAGACCCATCTGGGTTGGGCAGCGAAGACCCTCGGACTTTATATGTCTACGCCGGTCTTTGACGGCGCGTCCGAAGTCGAGATTAAAGAGATGCTAAAAAAAGCCGGGCTTCCTGAGGATGGAAAAATCAATCTCTACGACGGTTTTACCGGAGATAAATTCGACCAAAAGGTCACGGTCGGTTACATTTATATGATGAAGCTTATCCATTTGGTTGACGAAAAGATCCATGCCCGTTCCATCGGTCCTTATTCGCTGGTCACGCAGCAGCCTTTGGGCGGCAAGGCGCAGTTTGGCGGACAGAGGTTCGGCGAAATGGAAGTGTGGGCTTTGGAAGCGTACGGAGCGGCGTTCTGCTTGCAGGAGATGCTGACGGTGAAGTCTGACGACGTGGCCGGACGCACGCGTATTTACGAGGCGATCGTCAAAGGCGAACAGAGATTGACCCCGGGGACACCTGAATCCTTCAATGTCTTGGTCAAGGAATTGCAGGGTTTGGGATTAGACGTTAAAATGGACAGGGCTAAATGAAAAGAGAAAACTTTAATAAGAACCAGCAACAAGCAGTGCCTGAAGTCACTCCGTTTGAAAGTATTTCCATCAGAATCGCTTCCTCGCAAATCATCCGTTCGTGGTCCAAGGGTGAAGTGAGGAAGGCGGAGACGATCAATTACAGGACGCTCAAGCCTGAGAAAGACGGGCTTTTTTGCGAAAAGATATTCGGCCCTGTCAAGGATTGGGAGTGTAACTGCGGTAAGTACAAGGGAAATAAGTTCCGCAATATCGTCTGCGACCGTTGCGGCGTGGAAGTTGCGCGTTCAAGCGTGCGGCGCGAGCGCATGGGGCATATTGAACTGGCAGCGCCTGTCACGCACATCTGGTTTTTTAAGGCCGTCCCCTCCAGGATTTCCGCTCTCCTGGATATCGGGTTAAGGGATTTAGAGAAGATCATCTATTATGAAGAGTATATCGTGGTCGACCCGGGCGATACGGGCTTAAAGAAGGGTGAGCTTTTGTCGGAAGACCGCCATCAGGAACTTTTGGAAAAGTACGGGACTTCTTTTAAGGCAAAGATCGGCGCCGAAGCGGTCTCGGATCTTTTAAAAGAGATCGATCTGGACAGCTTATCTAAGAAACTCCATAAACAATTGGAAAATGTGAAAGAAGGGACTGCGGCGCGAAGATTTTTAAAGACATTGAAGATCGTCGAAGATTTCAAGAAATCCGAGAATAAGCCTGAGTGGATGGTGATGGAAGCCCTTCCTGTGATTCCGCCGGACCTAAGGCCTTTGGTGCCATTGGACGGCGGCCGCTTCGCCACTTCGGACTTGAACGATCTTTATCGCCGCGTCATCAACCGCAACAACCGTTTGAAAAAACTCCTGGGACTGAACGCGCCTGAGATCATCATCCGTAACGAGAAGAGGATGCTCCAGGAAGCGGTGGATGCGATTTTGGATAACGGCCGCCACGGCAGGCCGGTGCTCGGTTCCAACAACAGGCCGCTGAAGTCTTTGTCCGATATGCTCAAAGGCAAACAGGGGCGCTTCAGACAGAATCTACTGGGCAAACGCGTTGATTATTCCGGCCGCTCGGTCATCGTCGTCGGCCCTGAATTGAAACTCCACCAGTGCGGTCTCCCAAAGCGCATGGCCTTGGAGCTGTTTGAGCCGTTCATCATCAGGAAATTACGCGAACGCGGATTTGTGCATACGATCAAAGGCGCCAAGAGGATGGTCGAGCGCGCCAAGATCGAGGTGTGGGATATTTTAGATGAGGTCATCAAAGACCATCCGGTCATACTGAACCGCGCGCCGACCCTGCATCGCTTGAGCGTCCAGGCCTTTGAACCCATTTTGATCGAGGGCAAGGCGATCAGGATCCATCCGTTGGTCTGCACCGCGTTCAACGCCGATTTTGACGGCGACCAGATGGCGGTGCACGTGCCGCTTTCGATCGAGGCCCAGACGGAAGCGCGCCTCCTGATGCTTTCCATCAACAATATTTTTTCGCCTGCGGACGGAAGGCCTATCACCACGCCGACACAGGATATCATTTTGGGCCTTTGCTATCTAACAAAGATAAAACCTAAGGATAAAGGCGAAGGCAGGATCATGGCGGATATGGACGAGGCGATGAGCGCGTACGACGATAATGTCGTCGGTCTCCACGCCAAGATCAAGGTCAGGATCAGCGGGCATTTTGATCTGAGTTTGGGCGAATATAAACCTGAGAGGAAGCTGATCTATACGACCATCGGCAGGATCAAGTTCAACCTGATGCTTCCAAAAGATTTCGGCTTCGTGGACCTTGAATTGAACAAGAAGAACGTCGGCCAGATCGTGGCCAGCTGTTACAAGCGCTTTGGCCATGACAGGACCATTAAACTTTTAGACAGCTTAAAAGAGTTAGGTTTCGAGTTTGCCACTTACGGCGGTATTTCGATCTCGATCGACGATCTTGAGATCCCGGAAGAAAAGAAAGAAGTCATCGCTAAGGCCAAACAGGAAGTAGCCAAGGTCGAGGATCAGTACCGCAAAGGTGTCATCACCGACGGTGAACGCTACAACAAGATCATCGATATCTGGACGCATACGACGGATGAGGTCTCTGACCTGGTATTTAAGAAGATGGATGCGTTTAATCCTATTTTCATGATGGCTGATTCCGGCGCGCGCGGTTCGCGCCTGCAGATCAGACAGCTGGCTGGCATGAGAGGTTTGATGGCCAAACCGTCGGGCGAGATCATCGAAAACCCGATCACCGCGAGTTTCCGCGAAGGACTGACGGTTCTTGAATATTTTATCTCCACTCACGGCGCGCGCAAAGGGTTGGCGGACACTGCCTTAAAGACCGCGGACGCAGGTTATCTGACGCGCCGCCTGGTGGATGTGGCGCAGGAAGTCATTATCATGGAAAACGACTGCGGTACATTGAACGGCGTATCGCTGTCGTCCATCGTTGAGGGCGATGAAGTCGTCGTCTCTTTAAAAGAAAGGGTCTTAGGCCGCGTGGCTTTAGACAACATCGTCGATGTTATTACGGACGAGACCGTCGTGGCCTCCGGCGAGTTCATCACGGAAGAAAAGGCCGAAGTTTTAGAACACATGGGTATTGAAAAGATCCGCATCCGCAGCGTTTTGACGTGCGAATCCGAGCGCGGCATCTGCGCCAAATGCTACGGTAAGGATTTGGCCCGTGACGGCTTAGTCGAGATTGGTTCTGCTGTCGGTGTCATCGCGGCGCAGAGTATCGGCGAGCCCGGCACTCAGCTGACTATGAGAACGTTCCATATCGGCGGCACGGCCTCCAGGATCGTCGAGACCTCTTTTATCAAATCCAAGAATAAAGGCTTAGTGAAGTATCAGGGCTTAAGGATAGTTCATAAAGGAAAAGATTTCATCGTATTAAACAGGAACGGGGCTTTGAGCATTAATGATGCGCAAGGCCGGGAATTGGAGCATTACACCGTTCCGCAGGGTAGCGTTATCGCCGTTGCTGATGGGGGCGAGGTCCAGAAGGGCGTTGTGTTCGTAAAGTGGGATCCGTACACATCGCCGATCTTGACCGAAGTCGCGGGTGTCGTGCGCTATGAAGATATCAAAGAGAACGTGACGATGAGGGAGGAGCTTAATCCGACGACCGGCATTTCCGAGCGCGTCATCGTCGAACATAAAATAGAGTATCATCCGCAGATCATTGTTTTAGACGATGCGGGCGAAGTGATCGGTATTTATCCGATCCCGATCGGCGCGCACATTCTTTCCAAGGATGGCCAGAAGATTAACGGCGGCGAGCTTATCGCGAAGATCCCGCGCGTATCGGGCAAGACCAGGGATATTACCGGCGGTCTGCCGCGCGTTGCGGAGTTGTTCGAAGCCAGGCGTCCGAAAGACCCGGCCATCATATCCGAGATCGACGGGTTTGTGGAATTCGCCGAAAATAAGAAGGGGCAGCGCCAGATCATCGTTTCTGCGGCCACCGGCATGAAGAGGGAATACACGATCCCGCACGGAAAGCATCCGAATGTGTACCGCGGAGACCGCGTGACCGCCGGCCAGCAGTTGACGGACGGGCCTGTTGTCTTGCAGGATATTTTAAGGGTCTGCGGTGACAAAGTGCTGCAGGAGTATCTGGTCAACGAAATCCAGGAAGTCTACCGCCTTCAGGGCGTGCGTATCAATGACAAGCATATTGAGGTCATCATTCGGCAGATGCTGAAAAAGGTCAAGATCGAAGACCCGGGAGACACGGATTTTTTAAACGGCCAGCAGGTGGACCGTTGGAGGTTCCAGAAAGAGAACCAGAAGGTTATCAAGAAAGGCGGCAAGCCGGCGTCCGCGACACCGCTCTTGCTTGGAATCACCAAGGCGTCGCTGACCACCGAGAGTTTTATTTCAGCGGCGAGCTTCCAGGAGACGACAAAGGTCTTGACCGATGCCGCCGCCTCAGGCAAGAAAGATGAATTATTCGGTTTGAAAGAAAACGTTATTGTGGGCCACCTGATTCCCGCGGGGACGGGATTAAAAGTCCACCGGGACATCACGGTCACAAAAGAGCAAGTCCAAGATCCGCAAAAAGGAGATATGGTGCATGCCGACGATTCAGCAGCTCATACGAAATAACCGGATCCAGAAGAGGTCTAAATCAAAATCACCGGCCTTAAAGGCGTGTCCTCAGCGTCGGGGTGTTTGCCTTCAGGTGAAAACCATGACGCCGAAGAAGCCGAACTCCGCTTTGCGTAAGATCGCCAGGGTCCGTTTGACCACCGGTATTGAAGTGACGTCTTATATCCCGGGTGAAGGCCATAATTTGCAGGAGCATTCGATCGTCCTCGTGCGCGGTGGTAGGGTTAAGGACCTTCCGGGCGTTCGCTACCACATCGTGCGCGGCGCGTTGGATACGGCGGGCGTGGCGAATCGCAGGAGATCGCGCTCCAAGTATGGCGCCAAGAGACCAAAAGCAACGACAAAAAGTAAAAAAAGTGTGTAAGTTTAGAAGTGTGTAAGTGCGTGAAAAAATGAATCCAAATCTACATTCTTAAACACTTTAAACTTTTCACTCCCGAGCGAAGCGAGGAAACATGAGACGAAGACAAGCGGTTAAAAGACAGATCCTCCCCGATCCAAAGTACAACAGCAAGATTGTGGGCAAGCTGATCAATATCATTATGGAAAAAGGCAAGAAGTCCACGGCGGAGAGTATCGTCTACGGCGCTTTTGACATCATCCGGCAGAAAGTGCAGGAGGATGATCCTTTGAAAGTCTTCAATAAATCTTTGGAGAACATCAGGCCCAAGCTTGAGGTCAAGCCTCGTCGCGTGGGCGGCGCCACCTATCAGATTCCTATCGAAGTCACCCAGGAAAGGGGTGTTTCGCTTGCGCTGCGCTGGATCAAAGATTTTTCAAGAAGCAAAAAGGGAAAGCCTATGATGGACAGGTTGGCGGATGAGATATTGGCGGGTTATAAAGGGGAAGGAGCGGCCATCAAGAAGAGAGATGACACGCATAAGATGGCGGAGGCGAACAAGGCCTTTGCCCACTTCAGATGGTAAAGGAGAGGTCCTTCGCTGCGCTTAGGATAAAAAACTGAGATATCAGAAGGCAAAGAAGTTTTTTACATGTTGACTATGGCACAACGCATAAATCTGGATAAAATCAGGAATATCGGGATCATCGCGCACATAGAC
>JAGVGA010000075.1 GCA_020057345.1 Candidatus Omnitrophota bacterium
CCGATCATAGCGCTCGGAGACTTTCATAAGCTTCTGGAGTTTCTTTTTAGAAATCGTCACCTCTTCGTCTTTGGCAAGTTCAGTCTCTACTTTTTTTGTAAAAGCACTTACTTCTTCCTGTGTTATGCCTTTGGCAACCATGCGCTCGGTGAATTTCGGCAGGAGACGCTGCTGATCTTCTTCGTCGTACAGGATCTTCACAGCAGCGTTGATCCATTTTCGGGGCGAAGCCTTATGGCTCGCGTACGCTTCCTCCACCATCGCTATCTTTATCTCATCCGCGCACTCTTCGATGACTTCCTGCGCGTTCGCAAAGTGAGTGGTGACCTCTTCATTCTGAAAAGAATCGAATAGCTTCTGGATAAACTTAGAGGGGTCCTTCTTCTTCTCCACCAGCACCGGCGCCACTCGCTTGGACAACCAGCTGATAAATTTCTTAATGACCCCTTCAAAATCACCGGCCTCTTTGGCGCTTTCAATGACCGCATCAGTCACTTTTGTGACATTCTGGTCTAATTCTTCGAAAACGACTTCCATGCGGGCGGTTATATCATTACTTTTGCCGGTAAGGAATTCTCTGATATCGGTGGAAACATCTTTGAGGTCAAGACCGCCAAGACCGGGACCGAGACCCGGACCTAACCCAGGGCCGAGCCCAGGACCGAGGCCGCCGCCAGGCGGACCAGACCCATCCCCAGCGCCGGGACCGAGTCCGGGGCCTAACCCAGGACCTGATCCGGGACCGAGCCCGCCGCCCAGGGCGTTGGCGTCGACAACCTTTTGTCCTTCCTCGAGTTTCTCGTAACGGAATTTCTTGATCTTGATATGCGCTGAGCCGTCTTTCAAGACTGTTGGCATAGCTACTTCTTTACCTGCGTCTATGGATCCGCCTTTGGCCATCGCCTGGATAAAAGCAACGAGCTCTGCCAGCGTCAGCCCCTTGGAAATGTCGATGCCGTCGATCTTCAAGCCCTTCAGCTTATTGTAGATATCCAGCACGCCTGAGACACTTTTATCCAAAATCTCTTTGTTAACGCTCAATTGGTTTGCGCTTAAACCAATAGCGATAAGGATCCCCTCGCCTTCCTTAAGCAAAGTCTCAAACATCCGAAAGAGGCTGGAAAGGATCTCCTTAGAAAGCGGATGGTCTGCGGAATAGAGCGAAAGGCGCTTAAACGCGAGGAAAAACGATTTTACGAGTTCTTGGTGCAGCAATTTTTTTTCTTCCATAAGCTTACATCACGCCTCAGTCATCCGAGTCTCCTTCGCTGCTCAACGGTTCGATATGGACGACCACATCCGTCACACCCTGAAAACTTTCCTTCACCGTCTTTTCAATCCTAGAGCTCACGTCATGCGCCTTGACCAAAGGGGTTGCATCCTCCATAAGCACATGGAGATCCACATAAATGTCATCACTGCGGCCGCGCGTGCGGATACGGTGACATTTTTCAACGCCCTCCACTCGCAGAACCTCTTTTTCGATCTCGCGGGGATCGATGGCCATGCTGTCACAAAGGGTGCTTGAGCTTTCGCGGATGATATTGACGGCCGCGATGCCGATAAAAACAACGATGACCAGAGCCGCGATAGAATCAAGAATAGGAAAGCCGAGTTTGATGCCGATAAAAGCAAAAATAACGGACAAAGACGTAAAAATATCCGCGCGCGTATGGAAGGAATCCGAGACCAACACATCGCTGCCGATGCGCTTGCCTTTGCGGTACTCATAAAGCATAACGCTGATATTGATGGCCAGGGTAACAAAGAGCACGCCGAAACTGAACAGATTCACTTCGGGCGCTTCTTTGGTGCGGAACTTCTCTAAACTGTCGTGAAGGATGTAAAAACACAGGACAAACAGCAGAAGCGCGATCATGACAGAGGTGAACGTCTCGTACTTCTTATGGCCGTACGGATGGTCTTTGTCTTTGGGCGCAGAGGCGATCCTCATGCCAAAAAGCCCGACGATATTGGACGTGCCGTCCGCAAAGGAATGGTATCCGTCAGCGACCATGCTCGCGCTCCTGATCATGTAGCCGACGATAAGCTTGGCCAGCGCAACAAACCAGTTTAAGACGAGCACAACGATAAGCGTCTTTCTGACTTCGCGGCTGTAGGCGCCGGTGTCCAATTTTATTTTTTTCTGCGGATGATGCTGCATTACGCTCCTAATCCAATAATAACAAAAGGGCCATCACAGCGATGCCAAGGATGACGGAGACAAGTTGCAATAAAGAACGGCCCACATCCACTTCTTTATGAAGTTCAGGGATAAGGTCCGAGCCGGCCAGATAGATGAAGCCGCCGGCAGTCAAAGGCAGCATAAGATAAGGAAAATCCTTGATGGACGGACCAAGCCAAAGCGCAAGGATCGTTCCCAGGATCGCGACGCATGCGCACAAAAAATTAAGGAACAAGGCTTTCAGCCGGCTTAAACCGCCGCTGACCAAAATGGCATAATCGCCGATCTCTTGAGGAATCTCGTGTAAGACCACCGCCAGCGTTGTCGTCAAGCCGATGGGGATACTGACACAATAACTGGCGCCGATCACGATGCCGTCGATGAAATTGTGCAACCCATCCCCGATAAGATTGACCCAGATAACCGGCTTGTCATGAAGATCACAGACTCCGGCATGGCAGTGGCGCCAATAGATGAATTTTTCAAGAACAAAAAAGATGAGTATGCCGCCGAGCACGCCGAAGGAAACAACATAAGAAGAAGATACGTGTTCATAAGCATCCGGCAGGATATGGATGAACGCATCGCCGAAAAGCCCGCCAACGGCAAAACTGACCAAAAAAGTAAGGAGTCTGTTCAAACGCTTTTCATCCATGGCGATGGCCGCAATGCCAACCAACGAAATCAGGCTAACCACAACCACGCTCGCCAAGGAATAAAACCAAACTTTCATAAATTTAGAGTAAGGCGAAACAGGGGGTTTGTCAACGAAAAACGCAGAACCCCAGGAAAATACAAAACTTTCGTTTCGTATTTTCCTGGAATTCTGCGTCTTGGCAAGCGTCAACCGGCCTTCCGCCTATACCATTACCGGCTCCTTTTCCCTGGCGATGATATCCATGGCAACAACAGCGGCTTTTCTGCCAGAAAAGAGCATCCCCCCAAACGTCGGCCCCATGCGCGGGACGCCGAACAACGTAGAAATACTCATCCCGCAAGCCACCAGGCCGGGAAAGACCTCTCCTGTTTTCTCGACGATAAGGTCCTCGGACGTCTGCACATCCATGGCCCCAAAATCTGATATCTCTAAATAGCCCCTCTTTGCCAAGCTCCTACAGACAACAGCGTCATGGCCCGTCGCGTCGATAACGACCTTGGATTCCAAAGCGACCGGGTCCACGCATGTGATCGCCCGCGGCAAGGCAGACACAGGGGTCCAATTGATCACCGCCCCCTCCACGCGCCGGTTCCTTAAAACGACGTCGTCAAACTTTGTCATATTGAGGACCTTTGCGCCCGCGTCGCACGCTGCAGCGATCAGTTTCGAGCATGCCGATGGGCCGTCAGCCGTATAAAGGCCTTCTTCAACCCGCTTGTGGGGAATATTCAACTCGGTCAGGATCTCCTGCGCCGGCTGGCGAAAAGTGAGCGTATTCATGAAATAGCCGCCGATCCAAAAACCGCCGCCCAGATAGTTGTTGCTCTCGATAACAAGCGTCTTGGTACCTGCCCTGCACAGGTCCAGCGCCGCTATGAGGCCGCTAGGACCGGCGCCGACGATGATCACATCAGACACTATGTAATCCTCAAACCAGCGGTAGAATTCCCGGGTGATCGCGCGAGTGATCTTTGCTTCGCTGACAGGATAAAATTCCATGATAACAACCTCTCTTTCCTTTTTTTATGAACAACGGTTAATAAAAAACTCTGTGGTTATCCACAGAGTTTTAGAAGAAATGTTCCATGCGCACCTCCCTCCGCTGGCATTACCCAGATCAGGTTCATGAGGTCATCCGCTTGCACCGCGGAACTCTCAGGCCGCTTGAGCGACCTCCCTCGTCTTCGATTCAGTCAGTTATAGCAAAATAATGGCTTATTGTCAAATCCGCCTGGCACGCGTGAGCCCTAACGGCATAGATAGAAAAACGGGCAATGGCTGCAATAGCGGCTGTCTTCTAAATCCGCGTGGAATGAAACATCAAGGCTGAAGATCTCTGCCAAGACAACCTCAAGCGCCTTTGAAATGACTTTCATCCGACGCTCCCGCTCGTCAGGATCTTCTCTCTCCTTAAAAAGAAGTTCGATCCCCATTTCATTTTGAAAGTTCTTTAAAAAATAAAAACCGGCGTTCAAAGAAGCCCCTTTTTCATGCTTCGCCACAAAATAAACGTAAAGCGGAAGCTGAAAAGATCTGATCGTGGTTTTAAGCGCCTCGCGCGAAAAGCCGTGTTTCTCGATATTGTCCGCGCTCCCGGGCATCACCTCGCTTGCGCCTGTTTTGTAGTCTAAAACAAGAAGGCTATCGTTGAGAAGCCGGTCGATCCTGTCTATCCTGCCCCTGAATTTGATCGTACGGCCGTCCAGAATCATCTCTTCTGAAAGCTCCCTCTCCACGCAGACGATCTCTTTGATGCTCCTTTTTTCTTCAACGGACAAAAAATTACCAAGACGGAATTCAAGGATCTCTTTTAAAAGGAAGGCGTCGGACCGCATCTTTTTTGCCAACGTCTCATCAAACTTCTGATTCAGCGTCTGGAAGAAATTTTTCTTGAAAAACGCGTCCAGCACCGGCTTTTTGCCGACAAAAACAGAAAAAGTCTTCTCTAAAAGATCATGGACAAAAGTACCGACATCAGCCGCCTCAGGCTCATCCAAAAAGTCCTGTTTCTCCTCTAATCCCAAGATATACTTGAAATAAAATCTCAAAGGACAATGGAGATACGTGTTCACGCTGGTCGCGGAAAATCCGTAATCTTTCAAGAAAGCCAGGTGCGCCGGTTCCTTGGCGACGGCGATCGGCGCCGACAGGACCTTGACCTGAAAAACAGCCCGCGGGACGGTCAGGACATCCAACCTTTTTTCTTTTTTCTGCTTCTCCCAGATAAGCTCTTCGATGAACCGGCTCCTCTCCTTGTCTTTGCCCTGCTGGTAAACGAGATGGACGTTTTGGGCAGAAGAGATGAGCCGCATGAACTGATATCGCTGTATCTCCTCTTCTTTTTCCAGGCGGTTGATACCCAGCCCCACCATCACTTCGCGAGGGATGAGCGGCTCATAGACTTTCAGGCGCGGCAACAAAGACTCATTGGCATCCATAACGATAATATTCTTGAAACAGAGAGCCCGCGTCTCAAACAGACCCAACAGCTGAAGCCCTTTTAAAGGCGATCCGCTGAAAGAGACCATCTCCTGGTCCAATTTATTCTTGAATATCTTGAATATATCCTCTTGCGCGAACTCTTCTTTTGCAAAAGAGACCGAGCGGAATTCCTTTAAGATAGCGACGATCTTCTCGGCCATTTTCAAATTCAATGGGTACTTGGCAAGCAAGCTCTTTTTCAATAGAAGCTCTAAGAGCCCTTGCGCTCCTTTAGCGAAATCAGCCAGGGTGGCGACATCTTCCCACGCGCTGAAACAAACGCGGTGCAAGACGCAGATCAACTCCTTTAGCTCCCTGCGGCAGACGCTCGGCGATACTCCTCCGAGCATCTGCTCGGCGTATGCGCAGATCTCATCCGCCTCTTCGATGTCAGAGAGGCTGATGAAAAGGCTCCCGGACAAAGAACTCTCGACCACTCCCAAAAGGACCTCTTCGATCTTGTGCACAAGGATGCGCGTGACGGAAGCAGAGCTGCAAAGATCTAAGTTCTTGATAAACGGATGTTTCAAAACCTCCAAGTAATCCTTGGCATAATACATCTTTTCTTTTCTCGTCTCCTGAGCCCTAAAAAGATTCTCAAAAAGCGCATGCAGGGCGCTCCTCTTTAAAGGATATCCCATGGACACATTGAAATCTCCTGAAAAACCGGCGATCTCCGAAAGCAAAGGAACGATCACCCCGGCCTCAGGCAGAACGACGACCGTCTCTTCCAGATTGTTTATTTTCTTCAATGCCTCGCGCACCAGTCCTACCTCGGAATGAACGTCAAATCCGCTTTGCACCGTAAGACTATAGCCGGGCTCCTGCGGCCGGGCAACGTGAATAGGACAACCCAACTCTTTTGAAATGCTTTTTAAAACAGACCAATCCCGGCTGTCGCCATGAAAAATCAAGGTTCCGGCTTTGCGGTCGTAAATATCTTTCACCAAGGCGGTCTCCGTTTTGTGCAGGTAAAAAAGATTGCAGAAGAAGATCTGGTCAAACTCCGGAAATCCGATAGCGCCGATCGCGCGGGATGCCAAAAAATAGGCCAGCCCACGAGTATAGTTTTTTTTCTCCTCTAAAACCTTATGAAAAGCGGAGCGCACGCTGCTCACATGCTCCAAGAGCTGATTGATATTTTCCGGAACATCAAAACCGATCTCGGCGTTCCTTTCGATGTTTTTGAGGGCAGCGGGCAAAACGTCTTCTAAATCCAGCTGCTCGATGAACGCAAGGATCTCTCTGGCCCACGGGAGGAACTTTGAGAAGCTCTCCCTGGCTTGAACGAGGACGGCTGCGTGTTTACAAACAAGTTCAAAAATGAGGTGGCATGCCTCAAGGTCGGGGATCCTGGAAAAACTCTCTTTCTTGAGAAGCGTATACTCCACGAACTCGTCCATGGAAAAAAAGCTTGGCGAGAAAAACCCATGCTTGATCTTCTTGGCCAACTCTCGTTTTAAAAATAAGGCCGGCCTCTTTCCGCCGAAGACAAAGGCAAGACGGCTTAAGTCCTTATCTTTTCCCAAAAACTCCTCATCGAGAGACTGGACCATCTTCTCGATAAAATTCTCCGTCAATCCGTAAACGATGACCCTATCCATGGACCTCTTCTATGTCTAATTCGTCTAAATACGCCAAAAAACCTTTGATCGTCTTTGACTCAAACACAGCTTTCGCAAGCGACATATATCCTTTGACCTGAGCATGATGAGTTTTCTGCTCCTGGCGGCTGCTCTTATAATCGAGGACCCATACCTCATCTTCTTTAATGACAAGGCGGTCGATCCTGTAGGTGCGGCCAAAACCATCGACCACTTCTTTTTCCTGCGCGACAGAGCCTTCGCCTAAAAAGAAAAACGGTCTAAATCTCTCATCCAAGATAAGCCTCTCCACGATTCCTTCGACCTCGCTCCATTCCTTGAAAAATGGGTAAAGGAATTTTGTCTTTCTTATCGCTTCTTCCAGAACTTGGCCGGCCTCCTGTCTATCCAGATCACCGATGAAAGAAAGAATAGTGTGCAGAACTTCCCCTCGAAGGACGCTCTCCTGTCTTAAAAGGACCTCTTCGTCGATGAATTCGTCTTTGAGAACGCCCAACCAGCTCTTATATTCAGGCAAAGGGACCTCAAAGGGAGGGTGACTCTCTTTAGTCCCGCGTTCGAGCGTCGGCTTCTTTTTCTTTCCCATCTCGACGGCACCCTCCGGGATCAGGTAATTCGCAGGATTCACGCCTTTTTTGGCCTTTTCCGGAATAAAACAATAGAGCTCCTGGATCGGCCGCGTCAAAGCCACATAGATATTGTCCAGCTCGTCCAACACGGACCTCTCGTATTCTTCGGCGTAAAGATTTGAGATGCGCTCTGAAAATCTGCAATACTTCTTTGTCAGAAGCCTGCGCATCAGACCGGCCTCGACTTCATAGGTCACCGCCTTATCTACGCCGGCATCCATCTCCAGGAATGGGACGATGACCACGGGGAATTCCAGGCCTTTGGCCTTATGGATCGTCAGCACCTTCACCGCATCAG
>JAGVGA010000081.1 GCA_020057345.1 Candidatus Omnitrophota bacterium
AGGCCAATGACGCAGACCGAAAACAGATCCAGGAAAATAGGAAAAAGGCGCATGAGGCTTCGGTGACGTGTGACCAGAAGACTCAGGAGCACAAGCTGGATATGAAGCTTGTCGGCGCTGAATACGCGTTCGATCGGTCCAAGATCCTTTTTTATTTTACGTCCGAGGGCCGCGTGGATTTTCGCGAGCTCGTCAAAGACCTGGCCAAGATCTTCAGGGCCCGCATTGAGCTGCGTCAGATCGGTGTGCGGGACGAAGCGAAGATGTTCGGCGGGTTCGGGCCGTGCGGCAGGGAATTGTGCTGCTGCCGCTTTTTAAAAGATTTTGAGCCCGTGACCATCAAGATGGCCAAAGACCAGAATTTATCCTTAAACCCTCCGAAGATCTCCGGTTTGTGCGGCCGTTTGATGTGCTGTCTTTCGTACGAGCACAAGCATTACAAAGAGATGAACCGCGGTTTGCCGCGCGAAGGCGAACACGTGGTCATCCCCGAAGGCAAGGGTAAGGTCGTCTCCGTCAATATTTTAAAAAGGCTTGCCACCATAGTCCTTGAAGACGGAAAATTCATAGAAGTGAGTTACAAGAAATGAACAAGGCCACCTATGTCACAACGCCGATCTATTACGTCAACGGCCTGCCGCATATCGGGCATTCCTACACGACGATCGCGGCGGATTGCCTGGCGCGGCACAGGAGGTTGCGCGGGGATGATGTTTATTTTTTAACCGGAACGGACGAGCACGGCCAGAAGGTTTTGAAAGCCGCTCAGGATAAGGGCCTTTCGCCTCAGGATTTTGTGGACCAGATCATCCCGCGCTTCAAAGAGGCCTGGAAGAAGCTCGATATTACGTACGACGATTTTATCCGCACGACAGAGCCGAGGCACATCGAGACCGTCCAATATTTTTTGCAGAAGCTTTTTGACCAGGGCGATCTGTATCGCGGGGAGTATGAGGGGCTTTATTGCGTTCCGTGTGAAGTCTTTTGGACGGAAAAACAGGCGCTGGAAAATCTGTGCCCTGATTGCAAAAGGCCGGTTGAAAAGCTAAAAGAATCTAACTATTTTTTCAAGATCTCGAAATATCAGGATTGGTTGATCTCCTATATCAAAGAGCGGCCTGATTTTATCAGGCCCGATACTCGGCGCAACGAAGTCTTGGTTTTTTTAGAGGAGAATAAACTTAATGATCTTTGCGTCTCCAGGCCCAAGCAGCGTTTGACTTGGGGGATTTCTTTGCCTTTTAGCCCGGATCATGTGACCTATGTCTGGTTTGACGCGCTGATCAACTATGTCAGCGCCCTTGGGTTTCCTACCAAAAAAGACAAGTTTGATAAGTTTTGGCCGGTAGCGATTCATCTGATCGGCAAGGACATCCTGCGCCAGCACGCGGTCTTCTGGCCCATCATGCTCAAGGCCATCGGGCTGAATCCGCCTTTCATGATCTTTGCGCACGGCTGGTGGCAGGTCAACGAAGAGAAGATGTCTAAAAGCCGCGGCAATGTGATCAACCCCCTGGACCTTATTGACGAGTTCGGCATCGATGTTTACAGATATTTCCTGTTGCGCGAGGTGCCTTTTGGCTCGGACGGAGTTTTTTCGAAGGTTTCCCTGATCAAGCGTTTCAATGGCGACTTGGCCAATGATCTCGGCAATCTTGTTTACAGGACTCTTACCATGGCGGAGAAGTATTTTGACTCAAAGATTCCGGAACTGTATGAAGAAGCCCTTGATCCCATTGCCCTCAAAGAACTCTCACCGAGGATGAATGCCTTGCCTTCGAAAGTCGACGCTGCCTTGGAAAATCTCGATTTTATCGCCGGCCTTGTTGCGATCTGGGATTTGATCGGCTGCGCCAACAAGTATATCGAGGATACCAAGCCGTGGAATTTAAAAAAAGAGAGCAAAACGAAAGAATTGGAATCTTTTATCGCTGTCCTTATCGCTGTCCTGCGCGCGGTGGCCCGGGAAATCGAGCCTTTTATGCCGCAGACCGCAGCCTTGATCAGCGCCCAGATAAAGCCTGACAGGGTGAGTAAGGGCGCGCCTCTGTTTCCCCGCATCGATGTTCAGCATGTTAATTGATACGCATTGCCATCTCGATTTTCCTGATTTTGAGCCTGACCTGGATGCTGTTTTAAAAAACGCGGAAAACGCGGGTGTCAAGACGGTCATCAACGTCGGATCTTCCTTAAAAGGAAGCGAGCGCTCGGTCGAGCTGGCAGATAAATATCCATGCATCTATGCGAGTGTCGGCATCCATCCGCATGACGCCAAAGACTGCGATGAGGCCGCGTTCGAGAGAATAAGAAAGCTGGCTGTTCATCAAAGGACAGTAGCGATTGGCGAAGTGGGGCTCGATTATTACAGGAATCTGTCGTTGCCGGAGGTTCAAAAAAAAGTTTTCGCGAGGTTCATCGAGCTGGCCGTTGAAAAGAATCGTCCGCTGGTGATTCACTGCCGTCAAGCCGAAGAGGACGTGCTTTCGATATTAAAAGAGCATGAGGTCGCTAGATTAAAGGGTGTGGTCTTTCACTGTTTTTCCGGCGATGAGGGTTTTTTAAGAGATTGCCTGGATCTGGGTTTTTTTGTCTCGTTTACGTGCAACGTGACTTATCCGAAGGCGAGGAACTTGAAGGAAATAGTCCGCCTGGCCCCTTTAGACAGGATGTTTTTAGAGACGGACACGCCGTTTCTCTCACCTGAAGGTCAGCGCGGAAAGCGAAACGAGCCTTCCAATGTCGTTGCCCTGGCGCACGAAGTGAGTTTTTTGAAAAATATCGATTTCCAAAAGGTCTGCGCTCAGACCACGCAAAACGCAAAGAGCTTCTTCGGTCTTTAATAATCTTAGGCGGTTCGTCTTGTTTCCCCGCAGGA
>JAGVGA010000015.1 GCA_020057345.1 Candidatus Omnitrophota bacterium
CACGTCGCTTGCCCTAATTCCCTGACTGCCGTCAGGCAGGCTTGTCAACGTTTGCCAAAAAATCCCTGATTGTGTGCTTGAACAGGGACATCACGCCGGATGATTGTTATCTACAAGGTGGTTTGGCTTGATCCCTAAGCAGGACGTGTGCAGGCTGAGCGGGCATGGTGTCCGAGGAATACGAGGACGAGCGAGGCCGGAACACCGAGAGAGACTTTCCTCGCAGGGGAAAGTCGAACGTTCCTGCGTGGGGTCAAGACGAACCACCGAGAATATGCGATTGGCTGAATTTTGAAGAGCTGAGTAGCTTATTTATCGAGATACACGCGGGGAACGCGGGGAGAGATCCAACAGACGACTTCATAGGGGATCGTGTTGCAGAGACGGGCGATATCTTCAACGCGGATCGTGCGGCCGCCTTGCACGCCCATCAAAACCACTTCATCTTCCATCTTAACATTTTTGAGCGCTCCGACATCCACCATGGTCTGGTCCATACAGACCACGCCGACAACGGGACAAAGCTTGCCATTGATAAGCACCTTGCCTTTATTGGAAAGGATACGGTTGTAACCGTCACCGTAGCCCACGGGCAAAGTCGCGATCTTCGTCTTTTTGGAGGCGATGTAAGTCCGGCCGTAGCTGACAGACATCCCTTTATCGACATTTTTTAAGTAAACGACTTTTGTCTTGAACGCGAGCACGGATTTAAGCGCGACCTTGCCCAGCATCTCCTCTTTTGGATGAAGGCCGTAAAGCGCCAAGCCCGGCCGCACGAGATTAAGATGCGAATCTTTAAATCCGAGCACCGCCATGGAATTCGCCAAATGCTTCAAAGGGATGCTCACCCCTTTGATCTCAAGCCTGTCGATCAGCGAGCAGAACACGGCTATCTGTGAACGAGTAAACGACTCATCAATATCCGCGCTCGGAAAATGAGTAAAGATGCCTTCTAAAGAAAGATTTTTAAGCGCGCAGAGCTTGATGATGAATGCGTCCGCCTCCCTGTGCCAGATGCCCAGCCGGCCCATGCCCGTATCGACCTTCACATGGACCTTCACTTTTTTCTTCAGGCGCCCGGCCGCAGCATCCAGCCGCTTTGCCAGATCCAGATCAGTCACGGTCGCAGTGATGTCGTTTTCAACAAGAGCCGCCAAATCGTTTTTTAAAAAAGCGCCCAGATTAAGCACAGGAATTCTTATGCGGTTCTCTCTTAATATCAAAGCCTCATCCACGCATGCCACGCCCAGATAATCGATCCCGCACTCGACCAGCTTCCTGGAAACCTCAACGATGCCGTGACCGTACGCGTTGGCCTTCACCGCGGCCATCATCTTGGTTCCCTGCGGAAGATATTTTTTCAAAGCGAGGTAATTATACCTGATCGCGCAAAGGTCTATCTCCACCCATGTCTGACGGAAAAAATTCGGCTTCATCTATCTCCTATTGACTCCGTTAGAAACGTTCAATAATGATTTTTGTGGGTTTCTAACGGGGTTAACCTGACAATCCTTTTCATAAAGATAGGCTGCTGACAATCGAACGCTGTCCACGGCATCATCCAGGCGGGCGGCTTGACAGGTCAGATAAGCCACGCTTTCAGGCGTCGGATACCAGGAATCCCGGCCAACGCATTCGGAATCGCCATCTATGCCCGAAAGCTCTTTTTTATAGATCTCCAGCGCATCCCCTGAAAAAACAAAACTCTCTCCCCTGGCCTTTGCCGCGGCGACCTTCTTAAAAAGCTGATCTTTGTTTATAAGATCACTCTCTGAACAGGGAACAAGCCCTTTCTGGGCGCTGCGCTTATAAAAACGGCAATAGACATTGGAGCGCCGCGCATCCACCGCGACGCAGAGACGGTCTCCATTGAATTTAAGAGAATTGTAAGCGATGGCATCAAGGCTGGAGAATGGCAGGCAGGGCTTATTGAAAGCGTAGCTCAATCCCTTTACAGTGCTCAAGCCGATCCTTAAGCCCGTAAACGAACCCGGGCCAATGCTGATACCAAACGCATCAACCTGGTCGAGCCTCAACCTGGCTTTTTTCAAGCAACGCGTCATCAACTCGATCAAGCCGTCCGAGCGGCCTTTTTCAAAAAGACGGCGGCTGCCGCAAAGGGGGCGGTCTTCTTGGGAAACAGCGACAACGGAGTATGGGCCTGAGGTGTCAAGACAGAGGAATTTCATTTAAAAACTTCTTTTAAGGTCCTGCCGCGCTCCACATCTTCGGCGGTCGCAACGAGCTTTTCTAAGGCAACGACGAGATAACTTTTGGTAAAAACCTGAGGGAAGTTTTTATCAAAAATACCCCAAAGCACGGAGATCTTCACCTTAAAAACAAGACAGTTTTTTTCAATGACCGCATAATTGGGCAATCGGTTCAGGTTGTAACCGATAACCTCTCTCAAACGCATCCGGATATTCGGCAAAGGCAGGAATTCACCTTTTAAGCCGGAGTAGTGCACGCCCACGACGACGTCCCGGCCTTTATAACTGCCCTTGATCTCCTCGGGAAGGAAGATAGGCAGGATCCTCCCTTTGACCAAAGGAACGCCGCCGATCACATTGAGGCTGGCTTTCAAAAAAACATTCACCAAAGTCGAGATCTTATAAAACCACCACACCACCAGAACAAAAAAGATCGCGGTTAACCCTAAGAGAAAATTTTTTAAGTAAATATCCATTCCGTTCATAATAGTTTACCGATTGTTCTCATCAATCTCGGGCTTTTTGTCAAGAAGCGCAGCCTTCTCTTTTGGGCCCCGCAAATCGCAAACTTGACCTCGACCGTGTCCGGAGGCAAGAACCGCTTGACCTTATCCGCCCATTCGATCACGGAGACTCCTCCCCCGGCGACAAAATCAAAAAGCCCGATCTCCTGGCAATCCCTGACCTCGCTCAAGCGGTATAGATCGAAGTGATAAACGGGCAGCCGGCCGGAATATATTTTCAGTATAACAAACGAGGGGCTGCAAACATAGTTTTTTTTTGCCACTTTCAAGCCCTCAACAAGGCCTTTGACAAAAGTAGTCTTGCCGCTCCCAAAATCTCCACAAAGCGCCAGGCAGTCGTCTTTTTTTAAAGCCCTGGCAAGGCGCTTGGCGATACGCTGTGTCTCTTGAACGCTAGTAGAGATTAATTCAATGCCCTTCATACTGACCCTTCAATAATATCAAAAGTGTTTAAAACCTTCGCACCCGACGTCCCTGATACGGCCTTGGTTAGTAACCATTTTTACGCCGCAAAAAAGGTCCGTGATCTTGCCGATAGAGGTAAACTTGAAAAGAGTCTTTTTTCTTCTCATCAGATGATACAGCTTGAGCGCATCATCTCCGGAAAGAGTGAAAAGCAGCTCGAAATCCTCGCCGTCAAAAAGCGCTGCCTTAATCAAACTCCCCTTTGTCTTCGGGATCTTGCTTTCGAAAATGAGCGCGCCGATCCGGCTCGCCTCGGCGATACGGTTTAAATCCATGGCCAGACCATCAGAGAGATCGATCATAGATGTCACTTTGAAATGGTCCACGAGATATCGGGATTCTTTAACGCGGGGCGTAAAACTCAGGTGCCTTCCTTTTAAAGAACCGCCCAAAGGCCCTGAAACAAAAATAAAATCGCCGGGCTTGGCCGTGCTTCGCCGCACCATCTTCTGGGGCTCCACCTCGCCAACCACGAAGATATCGATGACGAGATCTTTGGCCCTGTTTGTGTCTCCGCCGATGACATCCACATTGAATTCTTTAGCGCATTCCCGAATGCCTTCAAACAATCCTTCCGATATCCTCTCGGCGCCTGCCTTAGGGATGCCAACGCTAACCAAGGCATACTTCGGGACCCCGCCCATGGCCGCGATGTCGCTTACAGAGACCGCGAGCGCTTTATACCCGACCTTCCTTAAGTCTTCTTTGCGCCTGAAATGCACAGACTCTACCAGCATGTCGCAGGTGTACAGAACATATTTGTTGCCGGAACTTTTTACAACAGCCGCGTCATCACCGATAGAGACAACGACTTTCTTGTCTTTAGCCTTCAATCCGCGGGCCAGGCGCTTGATCAATCTGATCTCCTTAACGTCTCTTAATCGACGGACCATAGAGGGCTCCGATATTTTTCTTAAACGGCGGACGGATGATCCCTTTTTCGGTTATGATCCCCGTCACGAGTTTTGCCGGCGTCACATCAAAAGCCGGATTAAACACATCCACACCTTCGGGCGCAATAGGCTTTTTAAAATAGAGCGTCGTCACCTCTTTCTTATCGCGTTCCTCAATAGGGATACAGAGCCCGCTTGCGAGCTTCAGATCAAAAGTAGAAAACGGCGCCACGCAGTAAAACGGGATCCTGTGGTACCTGGCCAGGACCGCAAGGCTATAGGTGCCGATCTTGTTTGCGAAATCTCCGTTTGCCGCGATCCGGTCGGCGCCGACAAAGACCGCATCGATCTCACCCCGGCGCATAAGATCAGCGGCCATATTGTCGCAGATGAGCGTCACTGCCACGCCGTTGTATTTCAGCTCCCAGGCGGTCAGGCGCGCGCCCTGCAATAAAGGCCGTGTTTCGCAGGCGAAGACCTTGATCTTCTTACCTTCTTCTTTGGCCCGGTAGAACACGCCAAGGGCCGTGCCATAGCCGCTGGTCGCCAACCCTCCGGCATTGCACACGGTCAACAAACTGTCTTTCGACTTGATAAGTTTTGAACCATGGGCGCTCATCTGAAAACACATCTGAATGTCTTCATGAATGATGCGATCCACCTCTTTTTTCAAAGCCGCCAGGATTGCGCTCTTCGGCCGCCTGCGATTCGTCTCAACGATCCCATGCATCAAAGAAAGCGCCCAGGAAAGATTCACCGCCGTAGGCCGGCAGGAAACAAGACGATACCTTAACTTCTTGGCAACTCTTAAGAATTGCGCCTCAGTCCTAGCCTTTGATTGCTGAAACCCCAAAAGAAAACCCAATGCGCCGGCAATGCCGATCAAGGGCGCGCCCCTGACTTTTAGTTTTTTTATCGCCTGCCAGACGGCGCTGACTGTCGCGCAATCCTCATATTTCAATTCGATGGGCAATCGGGTCTGATCGATGATCCTGATCTTTCCGCCCTTCCAGGCGATCGGATTGATAAAGGTCTTTTGCCTCACGGCAATCTCCTTGTCTTCAAACTTTGCAAACGTTTCAAAGAATTCCAGACGAAACTCCTGCGGATGGATACGGCGCCTTGCGGGCAGATCTCCTGACAGCAAAGACAAGAAATGCACTTCGCGTAATCGATCACCACGCGATCATCCTGTTTGCGGATCGCGGTTGTCGGACAACTTCTCATGCACACCCCGCACACCTTACACTGCTCTGCGATAATATCGGGCCGCATCCAGAAGACATGCTTGACTTTATCTGCCAACCACCGCGGCATCCTGTTGATGGATGTTGCTTTCGGCAACAGAAAACCATGGGCTGAAAACGAATTCAGATCTTCTCCGAGAACTTCAATAGAAGCGTTATCTTTAGCACCCAGCCCCCTGCGCATAGCCTCGCGTATTGTCGGGATATCCTCGAACCTCAACCCCATAATCAAGGCGAGGACTTGATCTAAAACCAACGCATCTGAGCTTGCCGCGACCAAATCCAACTGTTTCGGCAAGCCTGCGGCCCCGGGGCCTTCCCCTTCCATGGCCAGGATGCCGTCTAAGATCGTCAAATCCGGTTTTCTGACTTCATACACATCCACCAAAATTCTGCTCAAATCCTCGGGCTTGGGATTATTCAGGTGGGCCTGCATCTTGTACATACCCACCACCAACCCGAAAAGATTTTTTACTCCTGCGGTCAATACAGTAAGCCCATGGGTCTTGAATTTCGGAATACTGATCAGGCGGTCGCACTTATCCAGCCAATCCGTCAAAGGGGTGCCGCGCACAAGTTTCGGAGCAATAAAATACACAAGTTCGACCCCCTCTTCTGCGCACACTTTCTTCATGCCGCTCTGCTCATAGACGCGATCGACATTCTTTTTATCTCCAAAAACGCTCGGAGAATCTCCGCAGAAAATATTTTTGGTCACAGGCTTAAGCAGCCGGATCGCGGCGCGCACCACTTCCGGGTGCGTATCAATACACGACTCAGGGGCGGCATCCGTAAGCAGATTGGGTTTCAACAAAACCCGCTCCCCGGGCTTGACGAAATTATCGATCCCGCCCAAAAGGTCGACAGCCCTCTTCACCGCCGCCTCAACCTCAGCCGTTGCGTATGTCCCGCACTTCACTAAAGATACTCTCTGCCTCAACATAGGAATATTTGTGTTCAGACCGCACTCCGCCGCGTCAACTGTCCTGCGCTCA
>JAGVGA010000065.1 GCA_020057345.1 Candidatus Omnitrophota bacterium
AGGGATTGCATTTTAGCTGTAGCGACACGCTCTTTGGAGCGTAACAGCGAAAATGCAAACCGCAGCAGACGGCAAAAAATACCGTGCGCAAAGAAGCTTCCATTGCTTTTGCGTAAATCAATAAAATCATGAAGACGGCAAAAATCGCAGAAATCTTCGAAACCTTTCAGGGTGAAGGGATCTATCTCGGCGAGAGGCAGGTCTTTGTCAGATTTTTCGGCTGCGCAACAGGATGTGTCTTTTGCGATACGCCTTTGAGTGATTACCGGGAATACGACGCACTGGAACTGAAAGACAAAATAGCGAAATACCAGGATTATCATTCTTTATGTCTTACCGGCGGGGAGCCTTTGGCGCAGGCGGATTTTATCAAAGAGTTTTTAGATGGTTTCGCCGATTTGGGCGTCAAAGTCTATCTTGAGACCAACGGCATCCTGACGGATGCGCTGGCGAAGTTGATCGACAGGGTGGATTATATCGCCATGGATTTTAAATTGCCGTCTTCAACCAAACGAGGGGCTTTCTGGAAGGAGCACGAAGAGTTTTTAAAGATCGCGTTGTCCAAAGAGGTCTTCGTGAAGATCGTGGTGGCAAGACAGACAACGGACGAGGATATCTCAAAATCGATCGAGATCATCCAAAGGAACGATGCCGGCATTCCTGTCGTACTTCAGCCGAACTGGTTTGAGGCGGATGCCGGGCTGATCGAGAAGATGGAATTTTTAAGAGAGCGTTTTAAAACATCGGGCATTTTAAATGTGAAGATCCTGCCTCAGGCTCATAAGCTGGTAGGCATAAAGTGAGGCAATGATGAAGAAGAGGTCTTCTTACGGAGGATTGCAGAAAAACATCAGGGGTTTAAAGACGCCCGGGATCGAAGTCTGGGAAAACCAATATCCTGGGAACCGTTTTGTGGTGCATATCGACATCCCGGAATTCACCTGTATTTGTCCCAAGACGGGTTTGCCGGATTTTGCGGCCTTGAATATCGAATATTGCCCCGCGAAGTCCTGCATTGAGCTTAAATCCTTGAAAGAGTATCTTATTTTTTTCCGCGATGTGGGCATTTTTCACGAGCATTTCGTCAATAAGATGATGGATGATTTTGTTAAGGCGTGCCGGCCAAGATGGGCGAGGATCACAGGTCGTTTCAACCCGCGCGGCGGCATCACGACAACGGTTTCCCGGGAGTATGGAGCGCAGAAAAAATAATACCATGAAGAGACTGACGGAAAAGATAATTTCAGCGACGATCGCACGGCTTTGCGTGGAAGCGAATACGTGTTTTCGTAAAGATATGAAGGAGGCCTTGGTCCGGGCGATTAACTCCGAATCCAACCCTCGCGCCAAATCGATCTTAAAAGAGCTTCTGGAAAACGCGGCCTTAGCTAAGTCCGAGAAGATCGCCTTGTGTCAGGATACGGGCCTGCCGGTGGTTTTTGCAGAGATCGGCTGCGACGTTGACGTTAGGGGCTTGGATCTGAATCGGGCGATCAACAAAGGGGTCGAGGAGGGGTACCGGCGAGGTTATTTGAGGGAGTCCATTGTTTCCGATCCGCTCGATCGCCGAAAGGGGTCGAAATTCTCTCCCTGCATCATCCATTTTGATTTTGGTCTCCATAAAGGATTGAGATTGACGGTCTTACCTAAGGGGTTTGGCTGTGAAAATAAGACGCAATTAAAAATGTTTGTTCCAAACACGCCGATCGTTGAGATCAAGGATTTTATCGTTTCAGCGGTGAAGGCCGCAGGCCCGGATGCGTGTCCGCCCTATGTGGTGGGCGTCGGGATCGGCGGAAGCGCGGATTATGCGTCTTTGCTTTCCAAGAAAGCGCTCTTGCGGCATATCGGCAAAAGGAGCGCGCAAGCTTTGGTGGCCGGGATCGAAAAAGAATTGCTCGCTGATATTAACAAACTGGATATCGGGCCCATGGGCTTAGGCGGTAAGACAACGGCCTTTGGCGTGAATATCCTGACCTATCCGACGCATATCGCGGGCCTTCCGGTTGTCGTGAATATCAGTTGTCATGTTTTAAGGAGCGCCGGTGCTGTACTCCGATAGGAAGATTATTGAAATGCGTCTGCCTTTGAACGAAAAGGTCTTAAAAGGCCTTAAAGCCGGGGATGAAGTTCTTTTAAGCGGCGTTCTTTTTACGGCGAGAGACCAGGCGCATCAGCGACTGGCCGCGCTTTTGCGTAAAAAGGTTTCTCTGCCTTTTGATCTCAAAGGCCAGGTCATCTATTATTGCGGCCCCACCAGGACACCGCCCGGCAAGGCGATCGGTTCCTGCGGTCCGACGACAAGCAGCCGCATGGACAGCTTGACCGCGCCGTTACTTCGCGCCGGAGTGATAGGCATGATCGGCAAAGGCAGGCGCTCGGAAGAAGTGCGCAAGCTTATCAGGAAACATAAGGCCGCTTATTTTCTTGCCACCGGCGGCACAGGCGCTTTTTTATCCAAACGGGTGATCTCGGCCAAGGCCGTTTTTTTAAAAGAGTTGGGGCCGGAGGCGGTCTATCGCTTAGTGGTGAAAGATTTTCCCGTGATCGTCGGCATCGATTCCCGCGGGGAAGATGTCTTTGATAGATAGGGTTCACTTCGATATTTAAATTGGAGGTAATTTTTTTATGGTCAGACAAGACGGACGGGGACCGCAGGTCTTAAGGAAAGTCAAAATCACGCGTCCTTATTTGAAACACGCCGAAGGTTCCTGCTTGATTGAGGTCGGTGATACAAAAGTCATCTGTTCGGCATCCATCGAGGAATCGGTCCCGCCGTTTTTGAAAAATTCAGGAACGGGTTGGGTCACGGCAGAGTACGGCATGCTGCCGCGTTCCTGCGAATCCAGGATCAAGCGCGACCGCCAGAAGGCCGGCCGTATTTTTGAGATCCAGCGCCTGGTGGGCCGGTCGCTTCGCTCGGTGATCGAGATGAAGGAATTGGGCGAGAGGTCCGTCACTCTTGATTGCGACGTGATCCAGGCGGACGGAGGCACGCGCACCGCATCCATCACGGGAAGCTTCATCGCCCTTGTCGATGCGCTGGCTGTCTTAAAGAAGAAGGGCCTTATTTCAAGGATCCCGGTCTTGGATTTTGTCGCGGCCACATCCGTCGGCATGGTGGACGGGCAGATGCTCCTGGATCTGAATTACGAAGAAGATTCAAAAGCCGAAGTGGACATGAACGTGGTGATGGTCTCAAGCGGGAATTTCGTGGAAGTCCAGGGTACCGCCGAACGAAAGCCGTTTTCAAAAGAGCAGATGGACGCGATGCTGGAGCTGGCGAAAAAAGGGATCCTGGATTTGATCCAGATGCAGAAAGACCTCCTCAAGGACGTCAAATAGATTTAAATCACCCAGCTCCATATCCCTGTTCGCCGACGAAATTTTACGGCGTTGGCTACGGTTTACGTCTCGTTCGTTGCGAACCTGACTGAAGAGTAATTTAGGTTTTAATTTCCCTGCGAAGGAATGTTCGCGTAAACGAACGAGACGTAAATCCCTGCCTGCCGGCAGGCAGGCTTGTCAACGTCTGCTAGAAAATTTCTGATTGTCTGCTGAACAGGGACATTGCGCTGGGGTTAGCGCTGTATACAATAAACGTCCTTGGGAATCTACAAGGTGGTTTGGCTTGATCCCAAAGCAGGACGTGTGCAGGCCGAGCGGGCACGGCGTCCGAGGAGTACGAGGACGAGCGAGGCCGGAACACCGAGAGAGACTTTCCGCGCAGGGGAAAGTCGAACGTTTCTGCGTGGGGTCAGACGAACCACCGGGAATATGCGATTGGAGCGAAGGACAGTTGACGCGACGGAGCACTTAATCTAATGGAACTATTGGTTGCGACGAGGAATAAAAAGAAGCTTCAGGAGATCAGGGAGCTATTGGTCGGGCTGGACCTGAAGGTCACGTTTTTGGCGGATTACAACGATATGCCGGAGATCATCGAGGACGGAAAAACATTTGAGGCGAATGCCGCGATCAAGGCGTGCACCATCGCTCAGTATGCTAAAAAGCTTGTTTTAGGCGAGGATTCGGGCCTGGAGGTGAAGGCGCTGGGCAACAGGCCCGGCGTTTATTCAGCGAGATATTCCGGCGCAGGCGCGACGGATAAGAAAAATAATCTAAAGATTTTAAGGGAGCTGAAGGGCGTGCCTTTAAAAAAGCGCGCGGCGCGCTATCGTTGCGCTGTGGCCTTGGCCGATGCCAAGGGGTTGATCGGAGTTGTGTCAGGGAGCTGTTCGGGCTTGATCGGGTTTAAATCCCGCGGCGCGTCGGGTTTCGGTTATGACCCTTTGTTTGTGATCGAGAAGTACGGCAAGACTTTTGCGGAATTAGGCCTTTTGATCAAACACAAGATGAGCCATCGTTTTAAGGCCTTGAAAAAGGCTCGCGGCCTTATGGCGCGATACCTGAAAAGATATCTCCAAGTTTCTTCATGATATTCTCGCCGATGGCCTGAAGCTTGTATTTCGGTTCTCTGACCGTTCCCGTGATCTTGATCGCTGTCAAACTTGCCGCCTTGCTTATCGTCTCATCGACTTTTCCCGCAGGACCCGTCGGAAGGATCTGGGTGTTGACCAGGAAATCCAATTCTCCGCCAAATGTGATCTTGCCTTCGGCGATGAGGCCGAGCTCAGGGCCCAGTAATTCCAGATTGTCCGTTGATACGCATTGGTCTGCAATAAAGAAGTCTCCCTGCGCGCTCGTGAATGAGATGGTGTCGAAGCGCGGTACAAAGAGGAAGTTCCCGAGCTTTTTCAATGGATTGAATTCCCACAGGTTGCCGTCGCGGATGAGCAAGGCCCCGCCGCCTTTGATGCTGTTCAGATTGTTGCTTTGACCCGATACGGAGATGTTCATGCCCAGCGTTCCGGAAAAAGTCTTGTCGGAAAGCGGGGTGTCGAGTTTCAGGCGGTTTAAGTCCACATCCTGCAAAATGGACCGCAGCGCGTAGCTGATATTATTTTTTGTGATATCGAACTTGCCTTTGATTGCGCCCCTGCCCTGGTAGGCGTCGAAAGAAAGGGTGTTCAAAAATCCCTCCTGTTCTATCTGCGTGTAATCCAATTCCACATCCGTGAATTTTAGGCCGCTCAACCTGATAAGCCTGCTTTTGCCTTTGGCCTTGATCTTCCACAGTTCATAATTTTTCATCGGGCCGCTGACCTCGGCAACAAAAGAACATAAGCCTTCCAGCCCCGCGCCCTCAAGCTGCTTGGCATATTTAGGGAAAAATATTTTGAGGTTTTTGAGATCAATGCCAAGGGTCCCGCTGAAATTCATCCTTTGTTTTTTGTCGATCGAGCCGCTGAGATCAAAATTCAGGTCTTCGAAGACCCCTTTGAGCGATGAGAAGTCCCATCGGTCGTTTTGTCTTGTCATATCGGTCTGGACCCTTATATTGGGGCCGACCACCAGGGCACGGATCAAGGGGGTTTTGAAGCCCTTCCATGTTCCGTCAAGGCTATAGGACCGCTTCTCGTATTCGATCGCGTCAAAATGGTACTCGAGTTTTTCTTCCGAAGTGTCAAATTTGAGGTGTCCGTTATTCGTGCTGAAGGCGAGTCCGTTTTCTGGAAGTTCAAAGGATATGTTGCTGAGCAACGCTTCGCCGCTGAGAGATAAGGCGGATGATTTTGCAGGGTCTGATGCGGCATGGATCTTTAAGGCCGTATTTCCGGTAAACTGCAGGCCAGGCAGCGTTATCTGCTTTGACAGGATAGGCAGGAGTTTTTCTAACGGGAACGCGCCTGAAGCGTCAAGCGCAAAGACGTTATTCCGGATGAAGCCCGTGGCGCTTACTGGTTCGTCGAGGATCTTTGCCGTCGCTTCCTGGATAAGAACGTCTGAATTTTTTATTTTAAGTTTCGCGGTGATGGTCGAGATCTTATCGATGGTTTCAATGCCGGCGATGTCGGCATTTTTGATATATATCGTCCCTTCATACGAAGGGACCAGGTTTTCCTGGTTTGACAAAGGGATCGCCATGTTGATCTGTGCTAAGCCGCCTGCATTCGCGATTACGATCTTTTCTTTTGCGGCCTCGACGCCGGATATATTAAGATCCAAGTTGAGCCTCAGGACATTCCTGTCGCCGCTGAATTCAATAAGCGACGGATCCACTTTGCCTCGGGCGGTCCACGGGTTTTTGATAACGAGACCCGCCGAGTTCATTTTTAATCTGCCTTGGTAATTTATTTTCGCTAAATTGTTTTTTGGCACCTGAAGAGTGATGTCTACGTTCAGATCCGCGTTTTTAAGTTGGGTGGCCTCTTTTGTTAAGTCCAAGTGCTCCACTGCGGCCGTCACGTCGGATTTTATTTTTTCATTGTCCCCCGTAAGGGTGCCTTTGAGCTCAGGGATCTCACCTGAGTCAAAAGTGAATGGCAGGTTTGTCAGGTAGGCCTGGTAAGTTTTCAGATCCAGTGCGGTCAGGTGGAAAGCCCCGCGCCACTGCTGGTTCTTGAAAGAATAGACCCCGGAGACCCGCACAGGCGTTTCTTTTGCGTCTTTTGAAACGGTTAAGGCCGCTTCGATAAGGGCCCTGAACCAGGACATCTTTGTTACCAGGCGGTTTACTTTTAGAGTGATGGACACAGGCGCCTGCAGGGCGGCATCAGTGAACAAGATAGACGAATCTGAGGCATCAATGGATCTTATCAGAACTGCCGGGGTTTTTCCTGTTGTGCTTCCTTGCTTGATCCTGTCGATCAGGTAAGCGATGTTGAATGTTCTGTCTTTAAGGCGGCTGAGGCGGAAAAGTGCTGACTTTATCTTGACCGAAGGCAGGATGACCTGATTTTGTTTGAAAAATGGCAAAATGAGAAAGGTCGCAGAGGCCTCTTTGACGGAAAGAAGCTCGTTTTGAGGGTCGTTTTTCTCAAAAATAGTCAATCCCGACAGGACGATCCCGCGCCACAGGCTGAAGTTGATCTTTTCAACCGAAACCTTGCCTGAGGTGAGGTCTTCAAGGCCCGCAATGATCTTTTCTTTGACAAGGACGGGCAGGACATGGTTATTGACGTAGTAAAGGCCTCCTGCGCCACTGAGGAAGAGGATAAGAAGGGCGATGAGGACGATCTTTTTTCTCATGCTGATTATTATAAGCCCGCCGAACGCATTAATCAATGGTAGAGATTGAAAATGAAGGGCTTAGATGCTAAAATAAGCACTCAATCAGAGGACGATTCGGGGCGTGGCTCAGCTTGGCTAGAGCGCTTGCTTTGGGAGCAAGATGTCGCAGGTTCAAATCCTGCCGCCCCGACCAATTTTTGACTTATTAATGCGCCCGTAGCTCAACTGGATAGAGCACCTGCCTTCTAAGCCGGTTGTTGGCCGTTCGATTCGGCCCGGGCGCACCAATATTTTTCCTATGAAAGATTGGATAAAACAGTTGTTTTCGGCTATTGACTGTAAGGACGCAGATAGCTTCGTTTCTTTTTTTACCGAGGATGCCTGCTTTCGTTTTGCGAATGCGCCTGTTGTCCGCAATAAGAAAGATATCCGGGATGCGGTGGCATTGTTCTTTTCGAATATAAAGGGTCTGCGGCATCGTCTCCTGGATGTCTGGGGGAAAGACAACGCCCTCATTTGCGAAGGAGA
>JAGVGA010000004.1 GCA_020057345.1 Candidatus Omnitrophota bacterium
TCTCTCCTCTAAGGTAGGCTCATAAGGCTCTTTGCAGTCGGAGCATAATTTGCGGACTAAACGCTGCGCGACAATAAAGACCAGGGAAGGCATTAAAAGGAAGGGTTCGACACCGATATCGATCAACCGCGTGATCGCCGAAGGCGCATCATTGGTATGGAGTGTGCTTAAAACCAGATGGCCGGTGAGCGCCGAACGCACGCAGATCTGTGCTGTTTCTAAATCCCTGACCTCCCCCACCATCATGATATCAGGGTCCTGCCGCAGAAAAGACTTTAATGCCGTAGCAAAAGTCAGGCCGATCTCAGGCCGGATCTGCACCTGGTTGATGCCATCCATATGGTATTCCACCGGGTCCTCAACGGTGATGATGTTTTTCGTCGGGCTCTTGATCTCATTCAAGGCAGCGTATAAAGAAGTGGATTTTCCGCTTCCCGTGGGTCCGGTCATAAAAATCAAACCGTAAGGCACGCGGATCGCCCGACGGAAATATTCCAACTGCTGAGGATGAAAGCCCATCTGTGCCAGGTCAAGGGAGATCCCCTCTTTATCCAAGATCCTCAAGACGATCTTTTCACCGTAAATCGTCGGCATCGCCGCCACACGAAGATCGATATTGCGGCCTTCGATCCTAACGGTGAAACCGCCGTCTTGGGGCAAGCGCTTTTCGGCGATGTCGAGCTTTGAAAGGATTTTGATCCTTGAGATGATCGGCAGATGAAGATACTTGGCCGGAGGCGGGATCTCGTGAAGAACGCCGTCGATGCGGTAACGCAGGCTTATCTTTTCCTTAAACGGCTCAATGTGGATATCCGACGCCCTTTCGTCGATCGCCTGCTTGAGAATCAGATCGACGAGCTTGACCACAGGGGCCTCTTCGGCGCGCGCGATCAGCCTATCGATGCTTAACTCCTCAGCTTCGGCGTCGGCCCGAACAGGCTCAAAATCATCCACCGTCCTGTAGGATTCCTTGACTGCGGCCTTCAGGATGTCTCGCTTGCCGTAGAAATCATCGATGGCCTTCAATATCTCCGTTTTCGTGGCGATAACAGGATTGATCTCGCAGCCGGAAATTTTTCGCAAATTATCGATCAGAATAACGTCTAAGGGGTCGGTGACCGCGCATGTCAGGGAATTCATGGTCCTGGACATTGGCAAAACGAGATTTTTTATGGCGAATTCCTTGCTCAGGAGATGATCAAGATTCTGGTCCTGAGCTGGTTTCAGGAGCCCCGCGCCCATGGAAACATAAGGAAGGTTCAACTGTTTGCCGAGGGCGACAACAATATCTTCTTCGGTAGCGATGCCCATCTTCTGAAGGATCTCACCGACACGGCCTCCTTCTTTTGCCTGGATCTTAATGACTTCATCCAGCTGGCCCTGCGAAATGATACCCTCCTTAATGAGTATCTCGCCTAATTTCAGATAAGGTCTTCCCATCACACATCCTCAGCGGTAATTATTGACTTGCGCAAAACCAATATAAGCTTCTTTGCGCATTGTGCGCTTAAAGAATCTTCCATTTCTTTTGTGTTTCTCATAAATAGAAAATTAATTTTCCCATCTTTCGAGCATATTGTCAACTTCCTCTTTTTTTACGACTCTGGATTCCTGTTCCCGGACAGGCGCCTTAACCCCGGGGCCTTTATCTGTCTTGGCTAAAAAGATCGACTCAGCGCCTCTGACGATATGAGGAGTTATGAAAACGATCAACTCCCTTTCTTGCTTTGTGCTATTCTTATGCCGGAATAGCGCGCCGATGATAGGGATATCCCCAACAAAAGGCATTTTAGTTACTACGGTATCGTCATTTGTCTTGATCAAACCACCAACGACTATGGTCTCTCCGTCCTTCACCATCAATGTGGTTTGCGAAGTACGTGTTTCCACGTCTTTAACAGCGTTGCCGTTGACAACGATCGCCGACGATCTTGCCTGAGAAACTATGGGCTGAATAAACATCGTCACATCCCCGTTAACGGGGTCAATCTGTGGCGTAACTTTCAAACTCACGCCTGTTGCAGACCGCTCGGCGGTTGTGGTCGTGCTCGCGGTCGCGCCTGTGCCGGAGGTAATTGTAATTGTTCCTACTGCCTCATCGGTTTCGATTTTTATCTCCGCTGTCTCGTTTGACATCGTCAAAATCCTCGGACGAGCTAAAAATTTCGTCTTCGAGTCAGTCGATAAGAAATCCAGCACGGCCGAAAAAGCAGCCGCGCTCAGTGTGCCGTATGTCAAACCACCATCGGGAATTGCGACATCACTCAAATCTTGTCCATCCCACATAAAGTTAGGAAACTTCGTAGGTACGGCCGAACCGTTAAGTTGCATAAGGGAACTCGAAGTATTAACACCCATCTGGTCAATAGTACCTTTGGAAACATCCAGCATCTCTACCTCGATCATGACCTGAGACGAAGGAACATCGATCAATGCGACGACCTTATCAATCACGTCAAATTGACTTGGAATGTCCGTGATGATCAGGCTGTTCGTGCGCGAATCCTGGGTCGTCTTTCCGTTAGACGTCAGGACATTCTTGATCGCCTCTTCGATGGTCGAAGACCCTCCACCGTCCCCGCCCGACGCAGACGCACCCGAGCCAGAGCTGCTGCTCGACGCAGAAGACCCGCCAGACAACATGCCGGCGGCGATCGCTGATTCAAGCTTCGATGATTTCAGGCGCGCGTATCTCAAAGGATAGATCTTGGTGATCGTTTCGACCTCAGGCCTGCCCCACTCCTTGACGACGAAAATATTGCTGCCCGGGTCCAAATCATACTTCAGGTTGTTGGCGGACATGATCTTACTGAGCGCTTCCTGAAGCGGGACACCGTCCATATATAAGGTGACGGTCCTGTCCTGAACATTCTGGGAGGCGATAAAATTCAACCCAGCCTGCTCAGAAAAAATCTTCAGGATATTTTTCAGGCTTGCGTCCCTGAAATCCATAGAGATACGCCGGTAGGATTCTTTCGCGATCAATTCATGAGCATCCGCATAAAAATTAAAATCGGAGGCAACGATCATAGATGTAAAAAGGTAAAACAAAAAAATAGTCGCGCAGACTGACGTAAATATCCTTTTTAGGCACACATGAGCGGAAGCCATCTGATCCTCCCTGTTTAGAGATTCCTTTTCATTAGGTATTCTTTGCTCTTATATTTAAAAAGTATCCCTTCTTTGTTGATCTCCAAGATTTGCGCCTCATTGACGATATCTCCCTTGCTGTAAATATTTCCATTGATAATGGCCTTCGCCTTATCTGTCCCCCAGACAAGGCCTGTCACCGACAGAGAGGAATAATCAAAGGTTTCGTCCCGCGATGTCTCAACGGGAGCCGCCGCCTGTTCCTGCCTGGGCGCCAGGATCTCTTCGGCAGGCATATAAGATCTGAAAGGGTCCCTAAGTTCTTCGGAATCCTGGACTTCATTCTTCTGCGGTTCTGAAAGCGGCAAGGACTCCTCGTTTCCCTGTCCATAGACCCGCCGCACAGAGAAAAACACGAGCGCAATCAATGATGCTGCAACTATTTTCTTAAGAGATCCCATCGTCATAGACCTATTTCAGGTAAACCGCCTCAAGCGAAAGAGACGCCTTGAGCACAAGTTCACCCTGTCCCTCCGCAGAAAGAGGCGACGCGACCACCCTTGTCATCCTTATTAATTTAGGGTACGTTTCCAGTTTATTCGCGAATTTGTACAGATTCTTAAAAGTTGCCTCGCAATTGATCGAA
>JAGVGA010000078.1 GCA_020057345.1 Candidatus Omnitrophota bacterium
GATGAAGGGCATATTTAAATTTTATCTTGTGCAGATCGAACCTGAGTTCAAGCTCTACATCACCCCCATCCAATTCGATCCCAACGACCCTCCCTTCCCGATCTCCTACCCTGCAGACTACAGCAGGCAAATAGCTCAAAAACTCGGGCCCTACCACACGCAGGGCATGCCTGAGGACACCTGGTCGATCAACGAATTAAGGTTGACGGAAAAAGAACTCTTAGAGCAGACCGAAGAGATCTTTAAGGAAAAGAAATCCCTGTTTGATTACGAATTAGGCCGCTTTCAGGAAGGCGTGCTCTTCTCTTATTTCGGCATGACCGACACCATCCAACACATGTTCTGGCGCTACACCGACCCCGGGCATCCGCTTTACGAGAAAGATGCGTCCAAAGAGTACAAAGAGATGATACGAACCTGGTACAAAAAGATGGACGCGGTCGTCGGAGAAGTCCTGAAAAAAATAGGCAAAGACGACACGCTCATCATTCTGTCCGACCACGGATTCAATACTTTCCGCAGGGCGGTCCATCTGAACACGTGGCTTAAAGAAAACGGATACCTTTACCTGAAAGATCCCCAGGCAAGCGAAGGAGGAGCCCTGCTATCAGATATCGACTGGTCAAAAACAAAAGTCTATGCCATCGGCTTCGGCGCTCTTTATATCAATCAAAAAGGCCGGGAAGCCCAGGGGATCGTCGAGCCGGGCGAAGAGGCAACAAAGATCAAAAAAGAACTGATCCACAAACTCAGCAGCTGGCTTGATGAAAAATACAAACAGCCCGTTGTCTACTACATCTATAAAAAAGAGGATATCTTCAAAGGAAGGCTCGCAGACGAGGCCCCTGACCTCTATGTAGGATTCAATATCGGCTACAGGGCCTCCTGGCAGACAGCGCTGGGCGCCGTTCCCAAAGACCTGATCGAAGATAACCTGAAAAAATGGTCCGGCGACCACCTCTTCGACCCGAATCTTGTCCCGGGCGTTATCTTCACCAACAAGATCATCACCAAGGAAAGCCCGACGATCTACGACATAGCGCCTACGATCCTGAAATTGGCGGGATTAGAAGATAGGAAAACTAAAAAATACGGTTTTCAGGGGCAGGCCCTGTTCTGACGCGTCAAGCCTACTGCGCGTATCCCAGGCTTCTGATCTTTTGCTTAAAATCCTCATCCGACTGAAATCTCGCGGATCGATACGCACTCGCCCTCAACCTCTCTTGACGCTCTGCTAACAAAAGCTTCATCCTTTCAAAGACATCGCCCTTCTTCTCAGACAGATCGCCGGCCTCCCCGGGGTCTGACTCCAAATCAAAAAACTGATAGATTTTCCCGGGATAAGCGGGGAAAAAGATCTTTATATATTCGCTGTTTTCGTCTAAAGACTCCGGATACTGTATAAGTTTCCACGGGCCCTGGATCAAGGCGGTTATATCCCTGTAAAAAGAAAAAAGCTCTCTTCTTTGCGGAGCCCCGATTTTAAGAGAAACGCCCTCCAGCCCGGGGATCTGATTCTCTCCGATCTCATCTAATATCGTCGGAAAGATATCGATCAGCGCGGCGTTCTCATCGATCTTTTTGCCGAAGGCCTGTCCGGGCCGCTTCACGATCAGGGGGACCCTGACGATCTCATTAAAAAGCGTAAAGATATGATTAAAATAAAGGTGATGCTCGCCCAAGCTCTCCCCGTGGTCAGACGTCAGGATGATCAGGCTCTTGTCGTAAAGGCCCCTCTTTTTCAACCCGTCCAGGAGCTTTCCGATCTCTTCATCCGCATAGCGGATAGCCCCGTCGTATTGGGCGATATAATAATTAGGATCGTCGATGCCGTCCTGGGCGATAAGCGCAGGGATATAATCCCATCCGCCTTGATGGGATTTCTCGGATCTGCGAATAGGCAGAGGTCCGCCGGGTTTAAATGGATACAAGCTCCTGTAAGGCTCAGGCGAGCGATACGGCCTGTGAGAGCCTAAATAATAAACCCATAAAAAAAACGGCTTTTTTCGGGTCTCGGCCCAATGCAGAGCGGCCTCGGCAACGGAAGAGGGCGAAGGAATGGTCACTACCTCGTCGAGCACGGAACCGAAATTCTTCCTGAGATTCTCGAAAAAAATCCTCTGGTTACCGAAAACCCCAAGGGCAAAACCGTGGACTTTCAGGGATGAAAAAAGATTGGGCGCGGCCGGGTCCAGGACCGAATCCCAAAACTGCATCTTGTGTTCAGGCGTATATAGAGAAGTCAGCAGGGAATAATTCGAAGGGATGGTCCAGCTCCCCTGAGAAAAAGCATGGGCGAACAGAGTGGCTCGGCGGGCCAGGGCATCGATGTGCGGGCTCGTGGGTCTCGAATACCCGTAACAGCCCAGATGGTCCGGCCGCAAGGCATCCACCATGATAAGGATGACATTCGGTTTCCCGGCGCCCTCTTTACGGCCAGGCCCCTTAACCAGAAAAAAACCGATAGACAGAAACAGTAAGAAAATGAAGAAGGAAATCTTTTTTTTCATTCCAAGCCGGTGATAACGACGCCTGCGGCGCAAACCTGGCCGTCCGACTCAAGCACAAATCTTCCCAATTCTTCGACAGAGCCAAAAGGCTCGACGACAAAAGCCCGCTCGGTCTTCAGGATGATTTTGGCCATCTCATTGAGCTTGAGCGAAGCCGCCTCTTTTTCCAAAATCTCCAGGGCCGAAGGGTCCATGCGGTCACCGATGCTCTCAATCTCGCAGCTCAACTCCTGAGTGGCGCAGCGCAAGATCATCCTTGCCCCGCGGCTTAAAGGCTCATCGCAGAGCCAGAAGACGCGGCCCTGAAAGCGCTTAAAAGGCACAGGCGCTTTTTCAACCTGACAAAGAACATCCCCGCGCTTGATATCGGAAGAATTTTTTAGGACAACGCCGATGTTCTCGCCTGCGACGGCCAGGTCCTTCTGTTTAGCGTAAACCCTGATCTCTGCGACGGACGTCTTTTTCCCTGAAGGCAGCACAATCACATCCTGGCCGCGTTTCAGGCGTCCGGAGGCAACCCTCCCTAAGACCAAGACTTCTTTTTTTACCCTGTAAATATCCTGAACCGGGAAACGCAGCGGCTTATCTTTTCCTTGCGTCGGACATTCTAGAGAATCCAAAGCGCCCAATAAAGTCGGCCCTTTGTGCCATCGCAGGACCTGTGACCGGCGAAGAACATTTTCTCCGCTCTTGGCAGACACGGGGATGATCAACGGCGCCTTTAATTTGCTCTTGCTGAAAAAAAGTTCAACCTCAGAGGCTACGGATTCGAATCTGGATCTATCAAAAACAGCCAGATCCATTTTATTGACAGCGACAAGGACCTTCTCGATGCCCAACAATTCAAAAAGGGCAATGAGCCTGCGCGTCTGTTCTGTTACGCCCTGCCCGACATCGACGATGAGGAGGGCGATGTCCGCCTGGGTTGCACCGGTCATCGTGTTTTTGATCAGCTCAACGTGGCCCGGGGTATCGATGAGGCAATACTTTCTTTTTTTTGTTTTAAAAAAGACCTGCGTCGTGTCGATGGTCCGCTCCTGCCTGCGCTCTTCTTCGAGCTGGTCCAATAAAAACGCCAGCTCCATATCTTTGCCTAAATCCGCGGAGGCCTTTTTAATCTCAAGAAGTTTTCCGTTGGATAAAGACCGGGTCTCAACGAGGATCCGGCCGATCAGCGTTGACTTTCCATGGTCAACCTGGCCGCAGATAACTATGGGGATGGCTTTCTTATCCATAAAACCGAATCGGGCGTAACCTGTCTTTGGTGGGATTACATATACCCCAGGCTTCTCAACCGCTGCATGGTGTACGTATCTTCCTTGTCCTGGGCCCGGCCGCTGCGTTCGGCGACCTTCGTCTTCTCAAGCTCTCGGATGATCTTTGCAATTGTGTCTGCCCGGGAATCTACCGGAGAACAACAAAGGGCGCACCCGATACTTCGGTAGCGCTTGCCCTTTTTTGCCAGGTAGAGCTCGACGATCGGGATCTTTTCGGCGAGGGTATACTTCCAGACATCCAGCTCTGTCCAGTGGAGCATAGGGTGAACGCGGATATGCTGTTCGCCCTCGAGCCGCGTCTTATAAAAATCCCAAAGCTCAGGCGGCTGGTCCTGATAGTTCCAGGTAAAATCCTCGGAGCGCGGGGAGAACACCCTCTCCTTAGCCCGTATGCCGTGCTCATCCCGCCGGATAGCCAAGAGCAACGCCTGAAGGCCGCGTTCCCGGATTGTCTGTTTCAACGCCTCGGTCTTCAGTAAATTGCAGCACTCGAATTTGCCGAATTTCGGGTGGATACCTTTTTGGAGGGCCTGCGCATTTTTGCTGATGACAAGATCCAGCCCCCATTTTTTGCTGTATTCATCGCGGAAGCGGTAGATCTCCGGGAACTTGAAGCCCGTATCGATATGAATCACGGGAAAAGGAACCGCGCCGAAAAAGGCCTTGCGTAAGATCCATAAGAGGGCTGTTGAATCTTTCCCCATCGACCACAGAAAGCCGACATTTTTGAAACGGCTGGTGGCCTCGCGAACGATATAGATGGTCCTGTTTTCCAGATCGCTCAGATAGCTCATCGCCTTACCCCTTGATCAGCGCGAGGGTCTCGGAGCGCGTTTTTTCGTTTTCCTTGAAAACACCGCGCACCGCGCTGGTCACGGTCATGATCCCTGGTTTTTTTACCCCGCGCATGCTCATGCACAAGTGCTCGGCCTCGATCACCACCATGACGCCCAGCGGCTTTAATTTATCCATGATGACGCTGG
Source organism: Candidatus Omnitrophota bacterium (assembly GCA_020057345.1). Taxonomy (GTDB): domain Bacteria; phylum Omnitrophota; class Gorgyraeia; order Velamenicoccales; family Velamenicoccaceae; genus JAGVGA01. The sequence goes on from JAGVGA010000078.1 coordinate 4,771, forward strand.
CGATCTCCGTGGTGAGCCGCTCCTGGACCTGAAGCCGGCGGGACAGGATATCGACGACGCGGACGATCTTGCTTAAGCCCGTGACGCGGCCGCCCTTGGGGATATAAGCGATATTGGCGCGACCGATAAACGGCAACAGATGGTGCTCGCACACCGAATACAGCGGAATACCCTTCAAAAGCACGATCTCCTCATGCTTGTGGTCCAGAATGACCTCTAACTCTTTTTTTGGATCAACGCCTGTGCCTGAAAGGATCTCGGTATACATGTCCGCCACGCGCTCGGGCGTCTCCGAAAGATCCTTCCTCTTGGGGTCTTCGCCGATCGCCTCCAGGATCATCTGCGCCGCTTTTTTCAATTTCTGTTTATCCATCTTTCCCTCACTTCCCTATGCAAAATTTTGAGAAAATCACGTCCAAGAGCTTATCGCTAAAAACCTCGCCGGTCAGCGCGCCCAACCCGTCTACGGCTTTCCTTAAATCGAGCGCCACGAACTCAAGCGATAATTTCTTGGCGAGCGTCGCACAAGCAGCCTCGCAGGCCATAAGCGACTTCTTAAGGATATCCATGTGGCGCGCGTTAGAGACGACCGCCCCCTCGTCGGCAAACGGGCCGCCGTCAAAGACAGTCCTGTAGATCGCCTCTTCCAAAACTTCAATATTTTTGCCTTTGAGCGCCGAGACTTCGATCGCAGGCTTTGAAAAATTGGCCGCCATCGCCGGGACTTTGATCCTCCTCTTTTTGTCGCTCTTGTTGACAACCACCAAGGCCTTCTTGTCTTTTATTTGTTGAGCAAGCGTCCAGTCTTCCTTGGTCAAAGCGCTGCTGCCATCAAGGACAAAAAGCACAAGATCACACTCATGCAAAGCCTTGCGCGTCCGCAAAAGCGCTTCTTTCTCGATCTTATTGCGGTGTTTCAGCATGCCCGCGGTATCGATGAGCTGCACGGCCAGGCCCTTTATATTGATATATTCTTCGATCGTATCCCGCGTCGTCCCGGCGATTGACGTGACGATCGCGCGTTCCTGTTTTAAGATAGCATTTAATAACGACGATTTACCCACGTTGGGTTTTCCGAAAATGACGACCTTGAGCCCATCGCGTATGATCTTGCCCTTGAAACCGCGCTCGATGAGGTCTTTGAGCTGCGCGTTGACAGAAAAAAGCCTGTTTTGAAAACTCACAAGACTCACCGCGCTGATATCCTCCTCTGAAAAATCAACGGATGCCTCCATATCCGCCAGAATCTCGAGCATATTTTTCCTCAAGCTCTTGATCTGTCGGGAAATCGTTCCTGAAAGCTGGGACAGGCTGTTTTTGAGCGCCAGATCGCTCTTGGCCCGGATGATATCCAGGACCGCCTCGGCCTGCGCCAGGTCCAGGCGGCCGTTCAAAAACGCCCTTTTGGTGAATTCCCCGGGTTCGGCCATACGCGCGCCGTTGGCTAAAACCAATTCCAGGATAAGAGCGAGCGGCCTGGCGCCGCCGTGCGAATTGATCTCGACCACGTCTTCGCGCGTATAGCTCTTAGGAGCACGCATCAGGGAAACGACGACCTCATCGACAATGACCCCTCGATCGCCGGCGATCCAGCCGTAACGCAGGGAAAAGGTTTTTGAATCAAGGATGGGTTTTTTATTTTTTGCCAGAAATACTTTATCGACGATGGCTGTCGCCTGAAGCCCGCTTAAACGCACGATGCCGATAGCCCCTTCTCCCCAGGGGGTCGCGATGGCAGCGATCGTGTCCTCGGCGAGAGCTACTTTCGCCATATCGCCCTTGCTTCGCCTACGACAAACAACGACCCGGTGATGATCGCGACCTCTTCCTCTTTGATCTCCCGATTGAGAAATTCCAGCGCCTGCTCAACGGAATTTGTCACGGTCAAACCGCTTTTCTTAAAATAGGGCTTCAGTGTCTTTTCCGGATCCGCAGAGCGCGGATTATCCGCGCGCGTTAAGATAATCTTATCCGCCATAGGCTCAAGCTGCTCGACGATCCCTTTCAGGTCTTTATCCTCGGAGGCGCCGAAGACAAGCCACTTGCTGAATTTCTTGAATTCCTTCTCTAAAAAGTTAACAAGGCGGCTCGCGGAATCCCTGTTGTGGGCGCCGTCTAAGATAATAAAGGGCTTGGTGTGAATGACCTCCAGACGGCCCGGCCAAAAAGCGTTCCAGAGCCCGCGGCTCATGGAATCGCTGCGGATCCGGATGCCGTGCAAAGAGAGCGCCTCGCACGCCGCTAGACTTAAAGACGCGTTCACAAGCTGATGGGTGCCGAGCATGCGCGTTTTAAAGAAAAACGAGCCGTCGTTTAAGCCTTTATAGAAAAAGTCCTGGGACATCAGGTCCCCGGAAAGGCGCTTGAAATAAAAATCCTTTTCCATCTCGAAAAGCACCGACCCTTCCGACGCGGCCCTGCGCCTGAGGACGTCCATCACTTCTTTTGTCTGGTTCGCCGTCACAGCCACGCCGACCCCGTCAGCCGCTCTTATGTTCGAAGACTTGATGATCCCGGCCTTCTCGTAAGCGATCTCGGGGAGCGTCTGGCCTAAGATCTGCTCGTGGTCGTAGCTGATGGGCGTGATCACGCTGACAAGCGCATTCGTCGCGTTGGTCGCATCAAACCTCCCGCCCAGGCCGGTCTCAAGAACAACAAAATCCACGCCCTTGTCTTTAAAATACATCAAGGCCACAACGGTGAGCACTTCAAAAAAGGTCAGCTTGTCCAGATTGGAAAAAGTATGGTGAAACGATTCGATCTTGGGCGCAAGCGACTCCAGGAGAGCGACAAAATCATTTTTCAGGATCATCCCCGGGAAAAAGATCTTTTCGTCCGCCGTGTTATTGGGATCCAGGATACGGATCCTCTCTCTCAAATCTTTCAGGTGGGGCGAAGTGTAGAGCCCGACGCGCAATCCTTCTTCTTTAAGGATATGGGCGATAAAACAAGAGGCCGAGCCCTTGCCTTTGGTGCCGGCGACATGGATGATTTTTAGCTGATCCTGGGGATCCCCAAGACAAGAAAGGAATTTTCTGATCCTCTCGAACTTAAAAGCCGTAGAGTAGTGATAGTGAGTCTTTCTCTCGTAATTGACGAAAGACTCCAAATAGGTGATCGCTTCTTCGTAGGTCATTATTTAATGCTTAAAATGACGGATGCCCGTAAACACCATGGCGATGCCGGCCTTGTCTGCCGCGCGGATGACCTCGTCATCCGCTACTGAGCCACCCGGCTGGATGATGGCCTTGATGCCGGCCTTCTTGGCTAACGCGATGTTGTCTGCTTTCGGAAAAAATGCATCGCTCGCCAGCACCGCGCCTTTGGCGCGTTTTCCCGCGCGCTTGATCGCCAAAGCGACCGAATCCACCCGGCTCGTCTGGCCCATGCCGATGCCGACAGTCTGATCGCCCTTGGCCAAAACGATAGCGTTTGACTTGACGTGCCGGCAAACCTTCCAGGAAAAAATGAGGCTGTCCAATTGAGCTTTCGTAGGTTTTTTCTTTGTTGCGACTTTTATATCCTTGGTTTCAAAATCTTTTACGTCTTGTTCCTGGACCAGAAGGCCGCCGTCGATCTTTTTCAGATCCAGCCCATGCCTGGCATTTGCGTTTTCGAAAGAAACTTCAAGCAGGCGCAGATTTTTTTTCAAGCCCAAAAGCTCGAGCGCCTCTTTTTCAAAACCCGGGGCCAGGATGCACTCCAAAAAACCGCTCTTTGAGATCGCTTTAGCCGCTCTAGCGTCAACGATCCTGTTTAAGCCGACGATGCCGCCGAACGCGGAAAGCGGATCTGTCTTCCATGCCTCCTGGAAAGCCTTAACTAAGTTTGCGTCCACAGCAACGCCGCATGGATTATTGTGCTTGATGACGCACGCGGCCGGCTTGTCGAAATCTTTGACGATCGTAAAGGCCGCCTGAAGATCAAGATAATTGTTGAAAGAAAGTTCTTTGCCGTGGAGCTGCCTGGCCGTAACCAGGGAAGCGGCCACCGACGGGACGTCTTCGTACAGGGCGGCTTTCTGATGCGGATTTTCGCCGTAACGGAGCACGGCCGCCTTCTTGAAATTCAAAGAAAGGGTGTCCGGCAAGACTTCCCCTTCTGCCTTTTTCTGATTCAGTTTTGCGCCTAAATACTGGGCGATCTGGCCGTCATAGCGCGAAGTCAATTTGAAGACTTCGATTGCAAGTTCTTTAAGCGTCCCCTCCGACACGCAGCCATTCGTGCGCTTCATCTCAGCCGAGATCCCCTCATAGAACCCCGGATCAGAGACAACAGCCACAAACCTGTAATTTTTTGATGCCGAGCGCAGCATGGACGGGCCGCCGATATCGATATTTTCGATCGCCTCCTCTAAGCTCACGCCTTCTTTTTTGATCGTCTGCGCGAACGGATAAAGATTCACCACCACCATATCGATGAGGCCGATGCCGTGCTTGTTGACCTGCTCCATGTGATCGGGGTTGTCGCGCAACGAAAGAAGGCCGCCGTGGATCTTCGGATGAAGCGTCTTGACGCGGCCGTCGAGCATCTCGGGAAACCCCGTATAATCGGACATCTCGACTACGGACAGGCCGGCGCTCTTCAAGGCTTTGGCTGTCCCGCCGGTAGAAATGATCTCGACACCGAAAGAAGAAAGAAGTTTGGCAAAATCCACGATCCCGGTCTTGTCCGAAACACTGATGAGCGCCCGCTTGATCTTCAACATGTATCTCTCCTTATTTAAGGGACAGAAGTGTACGTCCCCATTAGACACTGAATTTGAATTCCATGATGTCGCCGTCTTTGACGATATACTCTTTGCCTTCCTGGCGCAGGTGCCCCTCATTCTTCGCCTGGTTGACATTACCGACTTTAACCAAGGCCTCATACGCCATGACCTCGGCGCGAATGAACCCGCGCGCGATATCCGAATGGATGCAGCCCGCCGCCTCAATCGCCGTCGCGTCCTTTCTCATCTCCCAGGCGCGCGACTCTTTGACGCCGCCGGTCAAGAAACTGACGCGGCCGGCCTGGTCATAGGCCTTGCGCGCGAGCACCGGCAAATCATCCGCCTCGACCTTGTCGATCAAAACAACCGGCTTGATCGTAACGAAATTATTATTGGCGATCCACTTCTTTTCCTCCTCGCTAAAAGTACCGGCGCACAAAGGCATCTCTTTTTCAAGGAGCTGCTGGCAACGGATCAAAAGGGCCTTCTCCTGGTCGCTCGCCGCCTTGGACAGCTTGCTTTCGACGATCTCCATGTCCATGATGAGGAGGTCCAATTTTTTCTCATTCAAACAGACGATCGCATCGGCATTTTTAAGGTCTTTTTCCGTTATGAATTCAACCTGAATGGCGGTGACCTTCGCAGAGCGGTAAAGCTCCTTTAACTTCTCCAGGCGCGCGTCAGGCAGGCTCTTTTTTCCAAAAGGAAAATCAGGGATTCCGAAAACACTGGCTTTCATAGACTTCACCTCTCCTTAAAGTGGGCTTATTCCTCCTCGACCTTATGCCGAGGATACTGGGCGACGATCGACTGCGCGATCTTTTGCGGCACTTCCTCATAATGGGAAAAACGCATGGTGTAACTTCCGCGGCCGCCGGTCATGGAACGAAGGTCGGTGGCATAGCGGAACATCTCGACCAAAGGCACCTGCGCCTTGATCGTCTGGTTTTTTGAACGGGCCTCGACGCCCATAACCCTCCCTCTGCGGGAATTCAGGTCTGACGGGATCGTGCCCATGTACTCTTCGGGGACCGTGATCTCCACATCCATGATCGGTTCGAGAATAATTGGAACGGCGTCCATCGCCGCCTTGCGGAACGCAAGAGCCCCCGCGATCTGAAACGCGATGTCGGACGAATCGACATCGTGATAAGAACCGTCATAGAGGGTGACCCTGATATCAACCATGGGAAAACTTGTGATGACACCCCCCACCATGGCGTTGCGGATCCCCTTTTCCACCGAAGGAATGAAGTTACGCGGAATCGCGCCTCCGACGATCTTGTCCACAAATTCAAAAGCCTTGCCGCGCTCGATGGGCGCAAGCTCAATCCACACGTCGCCGTACTGGCCCCTGCCGCCGGACTGCTTCTTGTGTTTGCCCTGCGCCTTAGCCAATTTTTTCACCGTCTCTTTATAAGGGATCTTCGGCGTGCCGATCTCGACGGCAACGTTGTACCTTTCCTTTAGGCGCTTGACCATGACATCAATGTGCTGATCACCCATGCCTGAGATAACCGTCTCTTTGGTCTGTGTGTCGCGGGAGACCTTAAATGTTGGGTCGCTTGCGCAAAGCTTGGCGAGAGCCTCAGAGATCTTCTCCTCGTCCTGCCTCGTCTTTGGCTTGACCGAAGACGAGAAAACCGGTTCAGGAAAAACGATCGGGTCAAAAACCACCTGCTGCTTTTCATCGGAGAGCGTATCGCCCAGAAATGTCTCTTTGAGCTTGGCGACGGCCACGATATCCCCGCAAAAACCGGCCTGGATCGCGCGCTGCTCTTTACCCTGAAGGATCATGAGCTGACCTATCCTCTCTTTGGCGGTGCGCGAAGCGTTTAAAAAGCCGGTGTTGGAGGCAAGCTTGCCGGAAAATATCCTTAAGACCGTCAGCTGACCGACAAAAGGATCGGACACGGACTTAAATACAAACGCGGAAAAAGGCGCGTCTTCAGTCAGCTTGATCTGTTTTTTCTCCTGGGTATTCGGGTCAGAGGCGAAAACAGGCCTTCTGTCCAACGGCGAAGGCAGGTAATCGACAATGCCGTCCAGCAATTCCTTAAGGCCTTTGTCCGCGAAAGCCGAGCCGACGAAGATCGGATAGATCTTGCCTTCGACCACCGCACTTTTAAGCGACTTTTTCAGCTCCTCCTCTTTCATCTCTTTTCCTTCCAGATACTTTTCCAATAGGGCGTCGTCGCTTTCCGCGATGGTCTCGGTGAGCTCTGCCGAGAACGGCGTTTTGATGACGCAGGCGTTTTTGGAAAAACGCTCCTGAAGTTCTTTGATGATCGCCTCGACGCTCACATTCTCCTTATCGGTCTTATTGATAAAGATGAGCCTCGGTAAGCCCGCTTCTTCCAAAAGGTCCCAGGCGCGCTCGGTCCCGACTTCGATCCCGCCGGAAGCGTCGATCAAAATGACCGCGCCGTCCACCGCGCGGACCGAAGAGATCATGTCCGCTATGAAATCCGCATATCCCGGGGTATCGACGATCTGAATAAAATGGTTTTTCCAGTTTAAGTTCAGGATGCTCGAATTGATGGAGTTCTTGCGGTCGATCTCATCGGCGTTGTAATCGCTGACCGTGTTGCCTTCGATGATCTTGCCTTTGCGCGACGTAGCGCCGGCGGCAAAAAGGAGGGCTTCGCAAAGAAACGTCTTCCCGGCCTGGGCATGCGAAACAAAAACAACGCTCCTTTTGGCTTCAGGTTTGACATTGTCCATGGTTCATCTCCTGTTTGAAATGACAAAAAACGATAAGGCTTAAGGAAGCCAAAAAGAGGGGCTATTCGACGTAGGTGTAGATCTTTCCCTTGTAATTACGCAGGACATGCTTGCCCTTGTCCTGGGAGATGAGGTAATTCGGGCCGACGGGAATCTTGCCGCCGCCGCCGGGCGCGTCCACCACATAGGTCGGCACCGCGTAGCCCGATGTGAAACCGCGCAGTTTTTCAATGATATTGATGCCCACCGCGACCGGCGTACGAAAATGCGCCGTTCCCTTGACCGGATCGCACTGATAAATATAGTATGGCCTGACCCTTATCTTCAAAAGCTCATGCATCAGTTTTTTCATGATATAAGGTTTATCATTGATTCCTTTTAAAAGAACGGTCTGACTGCCCAGCGGTATGCCGCTGTCGGCCAACATGTCGCAAGCAGCCTTGCACCTCTTGGAGATCTCCCTGGGATGATTGAAGTGCATGCTGATCCATAGAGGCTTGTATTTTTTGAGCATCGCGACAAAAGGCTCGGTGATGCGCTGCGGCAAAGATACGGGCACGCGCGTGCCCAGGCGGACAAATTCGACATGCGGGATCGCGGTGACCTTCTTTAGGATCTCCTCGAGCTCGTCATCTTCCAGCATGAACGGATCGCCTCCGGAGATGAGCACGTCGCGGATCTTTTTATTGGAACGGATATAGTCAATAGCGGCGTCGATCGTCTTAGAATTGATGGAAGAAACCTGTTTTTCTCCGACGAGCCTCCGGCGCGTGCAGTGGCGACAGTACATCGCGCACTGCTCGGTGCCTAATAGAAGGACCCTGTCCGGATAACGGTGGACGAGGCCGCTGACAGGCGAATCCCTGTCCTCGGCGCACGGGTCAATGAACTCTTGATTGCCGAAACGAAATTCGTCGATCAAAGGGATCGCCTGCCGGCGAATCGGACATTCCGGATCATTGGGATCCATAAGCGTCACCCAGTAAGGCGTGATCGCCATGGAGAGCCTGCCGTTGGATTTTTTGATCCCCTCTTCTTCCTGCGGCGTCAAGACAAGGACCTTGGCAATCGCCTCAAGGGTATGGATTCGGTTCTTGATCTGCCAATGCCAGTCTTCCCACGACTCTTCAGGGGTATCCTTCCATAGAGAAACCTTTTTGTAATCGCCGATGGAGCTGCGACGAAGGATGACTTGCGGCTGCTGAAGTTCGATGACGGGGATCGTCAACTCTCCCTCCCCTCTTTTTTCAAGCCGACGCGCAGAAGAGCGATCTCCAAAATCTTGACGATGAGCCCGTTGAAAGTCCACCCTTCGGCCTTTGCCACCAGAGGAAAAACATCTTCCGTTGAAAGCGACGGCAGAGGATTGACCTCCAGAACATAAGGATTGCCCTTTTTGTCCACGCGAAAATCCACTCTTCCGAAATCGCGGCAATCCACCGCCTGATAAGCCTTGACCGCGAGGACGCGCAACTTATCCTCCAGGGCTTTTGAGATCTTGGGCGGACAGATATAGCTGACGTCCGTGCCTTTCAGCCGCCGGGAGGTGTAAACAAGATCGCCTAAGTCCAGCTTGCCGAGTATGCCGATCTGCACCGGCGCCAGCGCGCACGCAGGATCATTGCCGATGACGAGCACGGTGAATTCGCTTCCTGAAATAAACTCTTCCACAAGGGCGGACTGCTTGTAGATACGATTCACCTCCAACACCTGGCCCTTCAATCTCTTTTTGTCCGATACGATCGAATCTTCGGAAATCCCCTTAGAAGACCCCTCATGCCTGGGCTTGACGATAAAAGGAAATCTCATGGACGTATGGTTTGTCAAGTCCGTACGCTCATCCGCGATAAAAAATTTTGGCGTCGGCACGCCGTCCGCAATGAAAACCTTCTTGGCCATGGCCTTATCCAGCGTCACGCCGAGGGTCAAGCCGTCGCTGCCCACAAAAGGGATCTTAAAAAAATCCAGGATGACGGGGACCTCGGATTCGCGGTTCCGGTTCCCCGCGCCCTCGCACATGTTGAAAACGATGTCCACGCCGGGCTTGGGGCACTTAGACAGGAGCTTGCGCGCATGGCCGATCTTGACGACTTCATAACCTCCGGAGGCGATCGCTTCACAGACCTCGTTGATCGTCACCTGTCTGTCAAATTCCGCCTTCGCATCATTCGGCGATTCTTTGGTCTTTCGGTGGTCCGACTTTAAATCGTAAGTGAGTCCTATTCTCATGAGATCGCCCTTAAAGAAAAAGGGACCCTTGCCTTTCAAGAGTCCCCACCTTAAGATTTTTTCTGATTTTATTCTCCGGTTAAAAATATTGAGACGACTTCCGTACTATCCTCTTATGAAAAAATTATCACAAGTGAATGTAATTGTCAAGATTTATTCGGCATAACAGCGCAATAAATAGCCCGATTTTCCGTCGGAGAATTATATTTTTAAAAAAAGGAGCCCTTTTTCTGTTTTTTTTTGAAAAATAAAACAAAAAAAAAGAAAAAA
>JAGVGA010000093.1 GCA_020057345.1 Candidatus Omnitrophota bacterium
ATGAATGAGCACTAAAATAGTACTATCTTACTGTAAAACAGATACTTACAACAGTGGGCAGCAACACTTTTTGACCTTTATGCCCATTGCGAGGAGCGCAAGCGACGAAGCAATCTTAAAATCAGGATTGCTTCGCTCCCTTCGGTCGCTCGCAAAGACACTTTTTCAATGGTCTCACTTTAAGGCCAGCGCACTTCGTATACATAAATATCAAAACCCTTTTTCTCGTCTTTTTCCCTATGCCAAAGCTTGAAATATTTCAGGCCTTCGCCTTTTAAAAAGAACAGCCGCGCCATCAGGCTCTTGGCGTAAGCCGAGTCCATGAAAATACTTTTATAAACATCGCCGTCCTTGACCAGAAGAGCGCTGTAGGCCAAAGTCGCGTCGCCAAAAACCTCTTCCTTCAATTTTCCGTTCTCTAAATAAAGAAGGCTCTTGGGCACGCCCCTTTTTTCAGGATATTCGCTGACAACGCTGGCGTGGTTATTTTTAAGATTAACGACCAAGCCATTATTAAAAAACAGGAGGTCCCCGTCTCTTCGGGATTCGGCCAGCGTCGAAAAGAGGCCTATCGGCTTCGAAAACCAGCGCTTGGCCTCATCGTTATTCAGCCCGCTCATCTCCAAATACCTCGTGTCGACCTCCTGCTTGGTTAAATTGTACTTGCGTATCAAATAGGACTCGAGGTCTGCCTTTGTCCACTTGTCTTTTTTAAACCACATATCCACTTTTTTGAAATCCCAGTTGCCGATGTAAGAAATAGGCCCGACCTTGCCGATCATATCGTAAGAAACGATGAGATAAACAGGGGGCAGCTTTTCTCCAAAGAGATAACCCATGATCTCCTGGACCCTCTTTTCCGAAAGATGCGCTCGAAGATAGCCCTCCGCAGCCTTACGGTCCAAAGAAGCCGCTTCCTTGATCAAACGACAGACAGCATCCAGCGTCAGATGCTCTTCTTTCTCTAAGACATCCGCCGCTTTATTGTCGCTCGTATTGATCATCCTCAATATCCCGATCGCCTCTTCTTCGCTGTTCGCCAATAGGACATTGGCAATCCAATACGCATAGGGCGTGTTCTGCGTCATCCCGTCAAATAAGACCCGTCGGTCCGCGACCGACTTGAACCAGTGCCCGAAATCCCACCATGAATCAATAAAGGAGCCCTTGGGGGTCTCTTTCTCGATCTTGGTCAAGGTGTTATACCAGTGGTCATCCATGCCCGGCAGCATATTGACCATCCTCCGGTGAAGATCCAGGACATTATAAGCGAGGAATGCGGAAAAGAATACAGTCGTCCCCAAGCGGGCCAGGCGCGCTGCCCCAACGCTTGAAAATTTTGTGATCCCGCGCTCGACAAGCTCGTAAATATTCGTCACCGCTAAACCAAAAGCCAGCCCCAAGGGCACGACCAGGAGCAGCACGAACCGCACCGCCTCCTGGGAAATATAAAAAATAGGCACGATCCAGAAAATAAGCGCCAACAACCCGAAGCCGAAACGGTTATCCCGCACATCATCTTTGACAAGATAGATGTAGATGAGGCCGAACAGGGCAGACAAAAAGAAGAAAAATCCTCCCAGGAGCCGCACGATCATCGAAGGATCGACACGGCCAAGCTCCGCCACTGTCAGATAAACGTTCGGCCACATAGCCTGAGGAGTGATTTTTAAGACCGTGGACAGCCGTATCGGCTCGGCGATAAAATCCTTCCAGACGGAAAAACCGCTGGACGCAATCACAAAAAGGCTCGTAAACCCGAAGAACAGACCTAAAGAGACCCAGTGGTCGCTCAAGACTTTATCGGAGATCTGCGTATCCTTCTGGCTGAGTTTCTGGTTCAAGATAAAGATCAGACAAGAGAAGACCATGATATCAAAAATAAACCACCACCCCTTCCAAGTCGTCGCGTAACACGCCAGAAACGCGCCGGACAAAGCCGAAAAGATGAGACGCTTGCTCCATTTTTTATCGGCAAAGACAAAAACGAACGTCCCGAACGCAAGGAGCGGAAAAAGGACATTATAGATGTCCGTATCAAACCATTCGGTGACGCTGCGGGAGATCAAGAACGGAGAAAGGTTCACGGCGACAGACGCAAAGAAGGCGCCGAAATCACTGGCCCCCAGACCCCTGGCCACTGAAAAACTGAAAACCGCAATGATCAAAGACAGCGCGATAGGGATATAGAAAAGAACTTCTTCCAAAGGAACGTCTTTATTAAAGAATCTCGCGGTCTTATAAAAGACCACGCCTAACCAGAGATGGATGTTCTTCGTCGTGGCGTCGTCAATAGGCAAGCCGATCCTGTCGTCGTATTGAACGCCGTTTACGACGCGGTCGCCGATATGACCTTGCTTAAGAAGATTATTGAGAAGCCTCAGCCAATAATAAGAATCAATGCCGCTCAAATAAACATGGCCCTCTTCGTCCCTGAACTTGTTCTTATACTCCTGGCTCTTACGGGCGATCTTGTCCTTGATCTGGAGGCCACTCCCATGAAGCTTTTCTTTAAACAACTGTTCGACGATCTTATCTACGGACAAAGGAGCAAGATCAGGATACTTCTCTTTAAGGACCTTTCTGGCCCCTTCTTTTTCTTCGCCATAAACATCGTAAGTGGCCACCGTATCAAAGATCGGCAGTATCTTAGGATAGAACCTGAAATAAACGCCTACGCCTGCCGAGACGAGCACCAAAAACAAAGAAAACAATCTTCTGTTCATAGGATCACCATCGCATCTCCGTAGCTGGCAAATCTGTACTTTTTGGAAATGGCCTCTGCGTAAGCCGTCAAAATGAACGCACGGTCCGCGAATGCGGAAATAAGCATGAGCAACGTCGTCTTCGGCAGATGAAAATTCGTGATGAGCGCGTCGACGGCCTGAAAAGAATAAGGCGGGTAGATAAACAGGTCACTCCACTTGGCTAGCGCCTGAGGCTTTTGACCATTCCCGAATAATGACCGAGATGCGTCTTCGAGCGCCTTTGCAACCGTCGTCCCCACCGCAAAGATCCTGCCCCCTTCTTTTTTTGTCTCAAGGATCATCTCTTGCGCCTCAACAAGTATCTCAAAATACTCCTTCTGAAATTTATGTTGCCGGATATCAGCGCTGCGCACCGGCGAAAACGTCGCGTAATTGACGTGCAGGGTCAGATAAGCAACACGGCAACCAATACCTGAGATCTTTTCAAGGAGCCTCTTGGTAAAATGCAGGCCTGCGGTAGGCGCCGCCACTGCCCCTTCCTTTTTGGCGAATACCGTCTGATAGCGCCGCTCATCCAGCGGACCCGGAGGGCGGCGGATATACGGCGGCAGCGGAAGCATTCCTTGCTCTTTGATCCGCTCGGCAACGCGATCGTCCTGGAATTCAACGATCTTGGCCTTCGGGTCTACGAGCCTGCAGGAAAACCCGTCTGAAAAAAAGATCTCCTCGTTTTCCTTAAGCCTCGCCAAAGGCTTGATGAGCGCGCGGTAACGGCGGGAAACTGCTCCTTTGCCGTTCGAACCGTTGACGGACCCAAGCAAAAAAACCTCGACGCGGCCTCCGGTGCTGCGACGGCCAAAAAGCCTTGCGGGGATGACCTTCGTGTCATTTAAGACCAGGAGGTCTCCGGGCCTCAAAAAACCGGAAATATCCAAAAAGCGGCGGTGCTCGATCGTTTTTTTCTTGCGGTCTAAGACCAAAAGCCGGGAAGCATCCCGTCGCGCCAAAGGGACTTGCGCGATCAAGGACTCCGGAAGACTGTAATCAAAATCAGAAAGCTTGTGCATTTTTTAGATCTTAACGATCTCGGAGCCCGGATAATAGAACTCGAGGATCTGCTTATACGTGTAACCCTTTTTCGACATCCCTAAGGCGCCCCACTGGCACAACCCGACGCCATGACCCCAGCCCTTACCGACAAAAGTCGCGCGGCCCTCGTCCAATAAGATCGTGAAATTGGTGCTTCGGATGACGTCCGACCCCTGGATCGCCCGGAAATCCTTGGCGGAAATAATCAAACTCGCGCCCTGTTCGTCTTTAAGCTCGAGCGTGCGCACGCGGCCGGTGCTGTTGCGCTCGGCGACGGAAATATTCTTTAACACACCTCCCAAAGCGTACCGGGCGCCCATTTTTTTCTGGATCGTTTTTAGATCTGCCGGCGCTTTCCAGTAATAGTGCGGGGATTCCAGGCAAAAAGAGCAAGCCCGTTCTCCCTTCAAAGGGACGATATCGATCTTCCAGAGTTCAGAGGCATTTTCGGTCACGCCACCGCACGTCGCATGGAAATAAGCCGGAAAAACGCGGCCCTGATAACGCAGGATCTCGCCATAAGTGAAGTTCACGGCGCGATTCGTCTTGCGCTTTTCCGACTCGTATCCGCCGTACACCTGCGAAGAGGTATCCGCGGTCAGATCATAATCTTTCAGCTTCATCGCTTCTTTCTGATAAACCGCATACGTGCGCGCGGCCACGGCCTGCGCCTTTATCGCATCCATGGGCCATCTATGAGAGATTTCATGATACAAGACCCCTTTGATATATGATTCGAGGTCCAGGATATTGACGATCAGGATCGATCCCCCTTCATCTTTAAAGATCGAGACATCGCCCCTGTAGTGCCTGTTATTGACGGTGATCGCCGCCTGTTTTTTTGGCAGGCACGTGAACGCATCCGTGGTAAACACCATGCCTTTCAACTTTAATCCCTCCGGCGTGACCGTTACTTTTGCCGGCGAAAGATCTTTGCCGCGGTAAAGAGAGACCTGAGTGCGGGCATCGACAATCTCAAACGGCCCGGCAACGGCCAGGATAACTTCCGGGATACCACGAAAGACCGCCACGCGGATTTTCAGCGGCTCCTTGCCAAAAAGACGATCGGAAGAAAGAAATCCGACGCAAAAAATAAAAAAGAAAAACAAAAAAACTCTTTTATGCCTGGTCATTTTCATCTTTTAGAAAAAAGGTAAAGGATAAGCGAAACAAAACCGCTCAATAGGATCGAAGTCGTTAACGGAAAATAAAAAGTAAAATTCTTTTTCTGGATCAAAAAATCTCCGGGCAACCGGCCTAAGGAACCCATCTTGGGGAATAAATGCCAACAAAGGCCCAGGACCACCAAAACCACACCCGCCATTATCAATAATCTGGACATAGAGCTGCTCTTTTCAAGACAACGTTCTCCTGGATTGTTCGGTAAACTTGATGATCTTATTCATCATATCCACCGCCTCAACCGGATAGCGGCCGGAGGCCGTCTCGGCCGAAAGCATCGCAAAATCCGTCCCGTCTAAAACGGCGTTCGCCACATCCGTTACCTCGGCGCGCGTCGGGATCCTGTTATCCACCATGTGCTCCAGCATCTGCGTGGCGGTAATGACAAATTTTTTCTTCAAGTTGCATTTGCGGATGATCTGCTTCTGGATCATCGGGACCTCATAGATGGGCACACAAACACCCATGTCGCCGCGGGCAACCATGATGCCGTCACTTTCGTTGATGATCGCATCGATGTTGTTGATCCCTTCCCGGCTTTCGATCTTGGCGACGACAAGGCACGCCGGCCAAAGCCCCCTGATCCTTTTTTTCACCGCTCGAACATCCTGGGCGCTGCGCACAAATGACTGAGCAATATAATCCATTTTTGCGCGCGCCGCAAAATCGATATCCCCTTTATCCTTCTGCGTCAGTCTTTCAAAAGAAAAAACCGCGCCGGGCATGTTGATGCCTTTATGTTCTTTAAGCAGGCCGCCGATCACAATTTCAGCCTTGATCGTCTTCCCCGATACGGCAAGGGTTTTCAGGAAAATATTGCCGTCATCGATATAGATCGGCTGGCCTTTTTTGATCGCGCGCAGGCTCCCTTTATAATCAAAAGGCGCGATGCCGGCCGAACCAACGGCCTCTTTCTGCGAAAGCCAAAAAATCCCGCCCTTTTTTAACTCCAAAGGCTGATGATCTTTAAGGGCACCTATGCGGATCCTGGGACCTTCAAGATCACCCAATATCCTCAAATGCCGGCCATAGCGCTCATTGAGCGCGCGTACGATCCGGATGCGGCCAACGCGCTCTTCCGGCGTCCCGTGGGAAAAATTCAACCGTACGACATCCAACCCGGCGAGCATCATCCGCCGGATAACGCCCGGCGTACTGCTTGAAGGCCCGACGGTCGCGATAATTTTCGTTTTGGTCATCTTTTCAACCAGACCATCAGCGCATCCTGTCCCGTGTCTTCTTCGCCGCTAAAGCCGTTCCCCTCAAGCTCTCTATTGGCTATCTTGAAGATTTCTTCTCTTTTTTTAAAACTCTGCGGCAAATAGACCCTTAAGCCGGAAACCTCTTTTAACACGATCACAACGCCGATATAGACGGCCCCCGCGGAATAAAGTCTGTCTGCCAGAAGCCTCGCCGCATGACTCCCGCGAAAGCTCCTGACCTTAAGTAAAGCAACTTCCTCGTTCGTTTGGAGCCATGCCTTAAACTCCGGCTCGGGGTAAGAAACCTCGGAAGAAACAAAAGAACAAAAGAGGCTCAGAGTCAATAAAAAACAAAAAAGGCCGGCACTGAAAAAATCAAGCGGTCTTGTTTTTGGCCTTCGCGTTCCTCTCGTCGATGCTTTCCTTTTCGGAAAACAAACAGCCGCAATAATTCTGATGGTAAAGCTCCCACTCTTTGGAAACCTTGTGCGACTCGGCAAACCCTTTGCGGAAATTCCTGTTTAAAAAAGAGATCCTGTATTTTTCGGCGATCGCGCTCCCTAAGGCCGCGATCTCAACGATGTCCTGGTAAGGGCTTGACAAAAGCGTCGTCGTGAAGCAATCGATCCCCTGCTCGGATGCGACCTTGGCCGTCTCCTCCAACCGGATACGCCAGCAGAAACGGTGCTGTTCGACCCTGTTCTCGATGCAGGCGACGCGCTTTAAAAACTCCTGGAAATCATAGCGGTGGTGGATGATATTCAGGCCCAGGCGCTCGCCGGCAACAACGACCGCCTCGTATCTTTTCTGATATTCCGAAAAAGGATGTATATTGGGATTATAGAAAAACCCCTCCACCTCATACCCTTCGTCTTTTAATTGCCGGGCCGGATAGACAGCGCACGGGCCACAACAGATGTGTAGAAGCGCTTTCATATTCAATCGCTGGTATTGCAGGAGTTTACTTAAAGAAAGACACCTGGATCACTGCTTCGTTTCCCGGCATAGATTTAAAAGTCAGGGCCAGGGATCAAAGCGAGGAAGAGAAACCTGTTCACTGCTTTGTTTCCCGATGGTCGCGCATCCCGAAATGCTGGTAGGCAGAACTCGTCACTTCTCTTCCGCGCGAAGTTCTCTTCAAAAATCCGGCCTTAAGTAGAAAGGGCTCGATCGTATCAATAATCGTGTCCGGCTCCTCATTTAAGGTGGCTGCCAGAGTCTCGATACCCACAGGCCCGCCGTTATAGTTCTCGATAATCATCTTTAAAACCCTGCGGTCCACGTCATCCAGGCCTTTTTCGTCGATGCCCAGCGCCTTCAAGGCGCTGTCCGCCACATCACGCGTGATCGCGGCGCTCGCCTTGACCTGCGCAAAATCCCTGACGCGCCGAAGCAGGCGATTGGCGACCCTCGGTGTGCCGCGCACGCGCCGGGCGATCTCCCTGGAACCGGCTTCGTCGATCTTGATATTCAAGAGCTGCGCGGACCGCTTCAGGATCGTCGCCAGGTCTTCTTCTTTATAAAAATCAAAGTGGTGGAGGATGCCGAAGCGCGAACGCAGCGGCGCGCCGATAAGACCGCTGCGCGTTGTAGCGCCGATAAGAGTGAATCTCTTTAAATTGAATTTGATGGTGCGGGCGTAGGGCCCCTTATCGATGACAAAATCGATCTGATAATTCTCCATGGCCGGGTAAAGAAACTCTTCAACGACCTTAGATAACCGATGGATCTCATCGATGAACAGGATGTCCCCCTGCTCGAGGTTCGTCAAGATACCGATGAGGTCGCCGGCGCGCTCGATCGCAGGGCCTGAGGTGGCGGTGATCTTGGTGTCCATCTCGTGCGCGATGATAGTCGCCAGGCACGTCTTGCCTAATCCCGGAGGACCGGCCAAAAGCACATGTTCCAAAGGTTCGTTGCGCTGCCTGGCCGCGGTCAAAGAGACTTTAAGGTTGTCCACGACCTCTTTTTGGCCGACGAATTCCTCCAGCGTCGATGGCCTGAGCGAAATATTTAAAACGACGTCTTCGTCCGTCTCGTTCTTTTGCGTCAGGCTGTCAAGCTCCCCGGAACCCTCTTTTGCGAACGGATAAGGATAAAGTTTTTCTTCCATGGCGATTACGCCCCTTCCGCAGAGAGCGTCTGCGGCTCAACGGGTTTAGGCTGAATATTCTCTTTGTTGCGGAAAACCTCAATGTCGCCAAAAACGTTCTTCTGGATGACGATCACCTCTTTTAAGCGGATAAGTTCAAGCACCGCCAGGAAGGTCGCGATCATCTCAAGCTTGCTCTTGGCGCGGGAAAAAAGCCCTGAGAGTTCAATGCGGGGCATTTCCATGAACATATGCAGGAGCTCGTGGACCTTTCCCTCCACCGTAAACTCATCCTTGATGACTTCGTAAAAGAGCTCTTTGGGAACATCTTTAAGCGCTTTGGAAAAAGCGTTGATGAGATCGAACAGGCTCGCCTCAAAATAAGACTCGCCCGTTTCCTTGTCTTCCAAGACCGGCTGTCTTTTAAAAATGTCCTGCCGGGCGCGCTCTTTTAAACGCAGCTGGTCCGCCGCTTCCTTGAACTGCTTGTATTCAAGCAGACGGCGGACAAGTTCCGCGCGCGGGTCTTTTTCGTCTTCGGGGATCTCATCTAACAGGCTGGGCTCCTGCGGCAGGAGCATCTTGGATTTGATCTGCATGAGCGTTGCGGCCATAACGATGAATTCGCCGGCAACATTTAGATCCAGGAGCCGCATCAATTCGGTGTACTGGAGGTACTGATCCAGGATCGTCGCTATCGGAATATCATAGACGTTCAACTCGTTCTTCTTGATGAGATACAAGAGCAGGTCGAACGGCCCCTCAAAGATCTCGAGTTTTATTTTGTAGGACATGGCAGGATCCCTATCGCATCCCTGACTTCTTTCATGGTGGCGCCTGCCACCTTGGCCGCTTGGGCGCGGCCGTATTCCAGGATCTGCTCGATCTTATGTTTGTTTTCGGCGTAATCGCGCCTTTTCTCCTGGATGGGCGAAAGAAATTTCGCCAGGCACTCGCCTAATGTCTTTTTGCACTCGGTGCAGCCGACTTCGGCATTCTTGCACCAGTGATGGACTTTTTCCTTCATCTCCGGGATAAATATCTCATAAGTGCGATGCACGTTGCACTCATCCGGATGGCCGGGGTCTGTTTTCCTTATTCTCTTGGGGTCGGTGAACATCCCCTGGGTTTTTTTCATGATCGTCTCAGGCGCATCGGACAGCGCGATGAAATTGCCGTAGCTCTTGCTCATCTTGCGGCCGTCTAAACCAAGAAGACGCGGCACTTTTGTCAAAAGAGGTCTCGGTTCGGGGAAGACTTCTTTATAGAGCCCATTGAATTTTCGGACGATCTCACGCGTCAATTCCAGATGCGGCAACTGATCTTCGCCTACAGGGACGACGAGCGACTTGTAAAGACAGATATCCGCTGCCTGCAGCACCGGATACCCTAAAAATGCGTAGGTAGAAATGTGCCTGTCTTTGAGCTCTCTCATCTGCTCTTTGTAGGTCGGGCAGCGTTCCAGCCAGCCCAGCGGGGTCAGGACGGAAAATACCATTTCAAGCTCCAGATGTTCGGGGACTTGCGATTGGATAAAAATGGTGCTCTTTTGGGGGTCTATGCCTGCGGCGAGCCAGTCAGCGACATTGTCAAAAATCATCTCTTTGATGATTTTTGAATTCTCGTATTCGCTCATGAGCGCATGCCAATCAGCGACCATGAAGAAACATTCGTATTCGTCCTGCAGCTTCACCCAA
Organism: Candidatus Omnitrophota bacterium; assembly: GCA_020057345.1. Classification (GTDB taxonomy): domain Bacteria; phylum Omnitrophota; class Gorgyraeia; order Velamenicoccales; family Velamenicoccaceae; genus JAGVGA01. The sequence continues at coordinate 9,971 of JAGVGA010000093.1, forward strand.
TTGTTCAAGGCGCCCACCAGATGGCCCAGGTGAAGTCTGCCGGTCGGCCGCATGCCGCTCAAAACTCTTTTATTTAACATAGCTACAATTTACGCGCGATCGACTCGAGTTCAAAAGCGTCGATGATATCACCCTCCTGGATATCGTCGAAGTTTGCCACGGAAACACCGCACTCAAAGCCTTCCTGGACTTCGCGCACGTCGTCTTTAAATCTTTTTAAAGCCTCCACCTTGCCTTCGTGGACCACCTCACCGTTGCGCAGGACGACGATCTGGGCACTGCGCGTGATCTTGCCTTTCCTGACAAAAGAGCCGGCCACGATACCGGACCTGGAGAGATTGAAAACTTTGCGCACCTCCACGCGGCCCATGAAGACCTTCTTGATCTTCGGCGCAAGCATCCCCTCGAGCGCGGCCTTCATATCATTGACGATCTCATAGATGACCCGGTACGTCCGCGAGTCTATGTCCTCTTTCTGGATCATCTCTTTAGCTAGACTATCCGCCTCCACATGGAAGCCGATGATGATCGCATTGGATGCCACGGCCAGAACCACATCAGAAGTGTTGACGGGGCCGACGCCTTTATGCATGACGATGATCTTAACTTCGCTGGTGCCGATCTTATTCAAAGAGTCTTCGATCGCCTCCAAAGACCCTTGCACATCCGCTTTTAAAATAATGTTGAGCTCCCGGATCCCGCCTTCCTTGATCTGCTTATAAAGGTCTTCCAAATGCAGATGGCTGCGCTTGAACTCGGGCTCCAGGCGCCGGCGCCTGAACTCTTCCTGTTTTTTCTCCATGAGCTCCCGGCCTTTTTTCTCGTCGTCCACCACATAAAACTTCTCGCCCGCCTCAGGCACACCGGATAAACCCGTAATCTCTACCGGCATAGACGGACCCGCTTCCTTGACCGGCTGGCGCCGATCGTTCGCCATGGCGCGCACGCGTCCGCACTGGAACCCGGCGATCACAAAATCCCCGAGCCTCAAGACGCCGTTCTGGACCAGGACCGTTGCCACCGGGCCGCGGCCCTTGCTCAATTTCGCCTCGATGACGACGCCGACCGCCTCCGTGTCATAAGGGGCTTTGAGTTCCAGCATCTCGGCTTCCAATAAAAGCATTTCCAAAAGCTTATCGATGCCTGCGCCGGTCTTGGCTGAAACACCGACGGTGATGGTCTTGCCGCCCCAATCTTCTGGCACCAGGCCTAATTCATTGAGCTGGCGCTTCAGCTTATCCACGTCCGCCTGCGGCTTGTCGATCTTATTCATGGCAACGACGACCGGAACGCCGGCCGCCTTGGCGTGGTCCAACGCCTCGATCGTCTGCGGCATGATGCCGTCATCAACCGCCACAACCAAAACGACAATATCCGTAACGGTCGCGCCCCTGGCGCGCATCGCAGTGAAAGCCTCATGGCCGGGCGTATCCAAAAAGGTGATCTTTCCTTTGGAAAGCTTGACTTCGTAGGCGCCAATGTGCTGAGTGATGCCTCCGTGTTCGGACTCGGCGACTTTGGTACGGCGGATCACATCCAAAAGGGATGTCTTTCCGTGGTCCACGTGTCCCATGAAGGTAACTATTGGCGAACGGGGCTTGAATGTCTTAGAGTCGACCTTCTCGTGGATTTTCGTGACGATCTCTTCTAAAGAAGGCGGCTTGACGAATTCATACCCGTACTCCTGCAGAACCTCGCGCACGAGCTCTTCGCCCAGCCCCTGGTTGATATTCGCGAACAATTTAAATTTTATCATCAAAAATTTGATGAGATCGCTCGATTTAACCTTAAGCTTTTCTGCCAGATCCTTGACCGATATCGGCACGCCGACTTCCAGAGGCTTTAAGACCCTGACCGGGACTTCGGGCTTGACAAGGACTTCATCCGCGACTTTCGGCGCGACCGAGCTCGCAGAAAACGGCAACCCTGATGTCCCCTTAGACGAAAGCGTTGGCTTTTCTTTGCTAATCTCAGCCTTCCTGTCTTTAAAAGAACTCTTGAGGCCTTCGACTTTTTTCCCGATACCCGCCGCGTGGCCTGTTTTAGACGACGCCCTCTCTTCTAAAAAGAGCTTGACCACATCTTCATCAAGGCTCGCCATGTGGTTCTTTGCCTGAATATGGCGGTCTTTGAGCTTGGCGAGAAGATCCTTGCTCGTTACCCCAAGTTCCTTGGCTAATTCATGGACTCTCATTTTTCCTTTGCGAGTTTTTCCTGGGCGGCCTTCAGGATCTTTTCCGCTTTTTTCTCGCCGATGCCCTTGACCTGCGTGAGCTGCTCCACCGTTACCTTGGACAACTTCTCCAACGTGTCAAATCCGGCCTCGATGATAGAAGCGATGACCTTTTCCCCGACGCCCTCAAGCTTCATCTCCTCGCGCGCCTGCTTGGCTTCTTCTTTCTCTTTGACGATCTCCTCGCGCGTGCGAATATCTAAGTCCCAACTGATAAGGCGCGAGGCAAGCCGGACATTCTGCCCGTGCTTGCCGATGGATAAAGACAGCTGGTCCTCGGCGACGATGACCTGCGCCCTCTGGGCCTTCTTGTCCATACGGATCTCCGTGATCTTCGCCGGAGACAGGGCCGCCATGATGTATTCGCGAAGATCATCGCTCCAGCGGATGATGTCGATCTTCTCGCCCTGAAGCTCCGTCACGATGTCCTTGACGCGCGAACCGCGCATGCCCACGCAGGCGCCCACGCAATCCACCTTTTCGTCTTTTGACCAGACGGCGATCTTCGTGCGCTCGCCGGCTTCGCGTGAGATAGCCTTGACCTCGACGATCCCCTCGTAGATCTCCGGGACTTCCAATTCAAAGAGTTTTTTCACAAAGAGCGGGCTTGTGCGCGATAAGACGATCTGCGGCCCGCGCGCCTCACGCCGAACTTCCATGACATAAGCGCGGATGCGCTGACCCTGCCTAAAATCATCACGAGGAGACTGCTCGCGCTTCGGCAGGAGCCCCTCGGCCTTACCTAATAGATCGACGATGATATTGCCCTTATCAAAACGGTACACCGTGCCGCTAACAATGACGCCGACCTTAGCGGAAAATTCGTTAAAGATAACGTCCTTCTCCGCCTCGCGGATCTTCTGGATGATCACCTGTTTTGCGGTCTGCGCCGCGATCCTGCCGAAATCAACAGACTTCACCTCTTGGTCGTCCATGAAGGCCTTGATCGCGCCGTTGGTCTTGTCGATCGTCACGCGGATATTATCGCTGGTCTTGACGCCGATCGCCTTTTTGACGGCGCTCACCATGGCGGATTCGACGGCCTGAATAAGCACTTCCTTTTTGATGCCGCGCTCTCTTTCAATATGATCCAAAATCGCTAATAATTCGCTGCTCATACAATCACCTGTTTTGCCTTGTTGATCTTATCCAGAGGGATCTGGATAGTTTTTTGTTTCGTTTGCACGGTCACTTCGAGATCATTAACCCCAACGATAACCCCCTCGTATTCGATCCTTTCTTCCACCGCTTCTCCTAAGAAAAATCTCGCGGGCTTACCCAGCACGCGTTTGAAATCCGAGACGGTAACCAAAGGCCTGTCCATGCCCGGCGACGAGACATCCAGCGTGTAGCGGTCCAGGATAACTCCGGAAGCATCCATGACAGCGCCCAGTTCCCTGTTAAGCCGAACGCACTCATCCAGACGGATGTCGCCTTCGGCCCTGTCGGCCAAAACCTCAAGGATGCTCGCTCCGCTCTGCGCCCGGTAAAATCTCATATCCACCAGCACATAGCCGCCTTTTTCAAGATAGGACGCAAATATTGACCTTAGCTTCAATAAAATATCCTGAAACATCGCGCACCCTTTATCCCGACAGCGCTCATTTAAAAAAACTCTCGTTGATAGATTCCAAGTCTTTGAATTTCTTTAAAAAGACCGGCACATACCCCGTCCCTTTAAGCTCAAAAGTCGTGACCCCGGCCTCGTCTTTTCTAACAAGCGCGAATATATCCCTTAATGAATATTCCATGGTGTTGGTCTTAACGACTTCGGCAATAGAAGTGACGCGCCGCGTTCCGTCCAATATCCGGTCCATGCAGATGACCATGTCGATGGCAGAGACGATCTGTCGCCGAATGAGCTCCGTGGAAACATTCGTCGAGCCCATCATGGACATCGTTTCCAGGCGCAGGAGCGCATCCAAAGGCGAATTCGCATGGAGCGTGGTCATGGACCCGTCGCGGCCGATATTCATACACTGGAGCATGTCCAGCGTCTCTTCTCCGCGCACCTCACCGATGATAACCCTGTCCGGCCTCATGTGCAGGGAATTACGCACCAGCTCCCGGATCGTGATCATGCCCTTGCCTTCGATATTCGCAGGCCTCGTCTCCATGGCCACGCGGTGCTTATTGGCCATACGCAGCTCCAGCGTATCCTCGATGGTGATGACCCGCTCCGCATCCGGGATAAAAGACGCCAAAATATTGAGCAACGTGGTCTTGCCTGAACCCGGGCCGCCGACGAGGATGATATTCAGATGATTCTTGACGCAGGCCTTCAAAAATTTTCCCACCTTATCGTCGATCGTGCGGCGGTGAATAAGATCCTGAATCTCCAAGACCTTGCGCTGCGCCTTGCGGATCGTCAGGATCGGACCATTCGCCGCCACAGGGCTGCGCACCACGTTCACGCGCGAGCCGTCAGGCAGGCGCGCGTCCACATAAGGCTCGAATTCCGTGACGCGGCGGCCCACCGGTGAAAGGATGCGCTCGATGTAAAACTGGACCTGCTCTTCATCGTCAAACACCGCATCCGCCTTCTGAAGTTTTCCTTCCCGCTCCACATAAATCTCTTTTGGACCGTTGACCATGATCTCCCAGACAGTGGGATCATTGATAAACCGATCAATGGGCCCCAACCCAAAGATCTCATTGACGATCTCCTCGACGATAAAACGCCGCACCGCTTCGTCAATATGCCCTTCCATTTTGCTTTGGACATAAGATTCCAGGCTGGACTCAACAAGCCGATGGACCATCCCGTCGTCCGCTTTATAGTTGAGCGCGGTCTTCTTGACCTTAGGCAAGACTTTCTGCCGAATCTCTTCTTTGATCTGCTGGATCTTCTCGAATTTATCCATAGAGCACCTTTTTAATCTCACTGACGAGCTGTTGGGCGTCGACTTCAATAGATTCTTTGCGACGCCTTTGTTTGATCTCAAGTTTCCTGTCATTCAACCATTTATTGCCCAGGGTGACCCTCACCGGGATCCCCAAAAGATCGGCGTCTTTGAATTTTACGCCCGCCCGTTCGTCGCGGTCATCCACCAGGACCTCAAAGCCCGCTCGGATCAGCTCTTCATGGAGCGCCTCTGTCTTTTCCCGGATCGCCTTCTCTGAAATATTCACGGGCACGATGACGACGGTGTACGGCGCCACCTCCTGCGGCCAGATAATGCCGTCCGCATCGTGATTCTGTTCGATCACCGCGGATATCAGACGGCTGACGCCGATACCGTAACAGCCCATCTGCGCGGTCTGATGCTTGCCCTGCTCGTCTAAAAATCTCACGCCGAGCACCTTGGTGTATTTCTCTCCTAATTGAAAGATATGGCCGACTTCCAGGGTGGTGATCTTTTGCATGTCTTCCCGGCAATGGGGACAATTCTCGACCTTAGCCGCCTGGGAGCTCATCACCTCATTACAGACTTTACATTGATAAAGAAAATCCTCGCCGCTCTCCGCAGGGACCATAAACTCATGCGACACGTCCCCGCCCATCACCCCGGAATCGGCTTTGACCGAAATAAAATTAAGACCGCAGCGCTTCAATATCCGCGCGTAAGCGAGCCGCATCTTCTCGTAGATCTCATCTAAGCCCTTTTTATCCCGGTCGAAGCTATAAGCATCCTTCATGATGAACTCACAGCTGCGCACAATGCCAAAGCGAGGCCTGATCTCGTCCCTGTACTTGGTCTGGATCTGATACAGGACAAAGGGCAGATCCCTGTAAGACTTGATGTGATTCGCCGCAAGGTCTGCTATGACCTCCTCATGTGTGGGCCCGAGACAGAGATTCCTTCCTTTACGGTCTGAGAAACGGAACATCGTTTCGCCCATCACTTCGTCGCGGCCGGTCTTCTGCCATAATTCTAAAGGCTGCAGGCCGGGCAAC
>JAGVGA010000024.1 GCA_020057345.1 Candidatus Omnitrophota bacterium
AAAATGGAAAAGCGCGGATATCGAGCGTAAAAAGCCCAAGCGTCTGCATGGAGATGCCCCAAAGCTCGTTTATTTTCGGAAGGAGATTAACGCCGACAAGAAAGGCATTTTTCAACAAAGAGGGATAAGTCCCGCCGACAAAAAGGTCCTGCGCCATCGTTGCCCCAAAACCGGCGATGATCAAAAGCACGGCCAGTATCCCTGCCATCATATTCGGGATCAGGCAGTAAAAAAAGACGACGAGCGTCACGTACAAGAAGCCCAGGAGTGCGGTCACGCTCATGCCGGCCCACACGGTAAACCCGAGGACACGCGTCTGGGAGACGATGACCAGCCAGACGCCTAACGTCATCAGGCACCAGTTCATAAAGACCATCTCAAAAAGTCCGAGGACCACCCCCTCTAAGATCTGCCAGCGCTTGACCGGTTTGGACAAAAGCAGGACAAGCCTTTCTTTGGCCAGAAAATTCTGGAGCGTGCTCAACGAGATAAAGACTGAGATCAGTAGGGTAAAAATATTGATGGAAACAAAACCGATCTGTACAGCAGACACGGCCGCGGGTTGATTCTGGAAAACCTTCGGGTCATCGACCATGAAAGGGACATTGGCCATCAGGATGAACAAAAGTGCCAGGAGGAGAAAACCGTACATCATCTTCTCCTGCGTCGCCGCGCGGCACACGTCGCGCGCAATCAGGACGATCGGCCTTAAATTCCGGATCAGTTTATTCGGCATGGCTTTTGACGATCCTCAAGAATTCTTCTTCCATGGACCCCCGGCGCATGAACTCCTCTTTTGGCCCGACTTGCAACAGCTTGCCACGGTCAATGATCGCCACGCGGTCCGAAAGCCTCTCGATGAAAGAAATCATGTGAGAAGACATGATGATCGTCTTGCCCACCTCGCGCAGGGCAAGCAAGATCTCCCGAAAACGCCCAAGGATCACCGGGTCCAGATACACCGTCGGCTCATCCAGGAGAACGAGGTCCGGATCATTGACCAAGGCCTGGATAAAATCCACAAGCCTTCGCTGGCCCATAGAGAGATTCCTGATCAGGGTATTTTTTTCTCTGGCCAGCCCAAAGATCTTCAGAAGATCGGTGATGCGCTCGCTGCGCGTCTTACGATCCAGCGCAAAAAGATCCGCATAGAAATCGAGGAGCTCTACGACCGTAAAATAGCCTGGCAAAGACGTTGTCTCGGGGACATAGCCTATCTTCCTTAAAGGCTCCGTATCTCCCGATGAAAAAGGCCGGCCGAAACATTCGATCGTGCCCGAAGTCGGCTCGGTGATTCCGACGAGCATGTTCAAAGTCGTTGTCTTTCCGGCGCCGTTCGCGCCCAAGAACCCGAATATCTCGCCTGAAAAGACCTCAAGGTCAAGGTGATCGACCGCCACGACTTTTTGTGTCTTTAAAAATGAGCGGCTTGTGAAATCCTTGGAAAGCCCTTTTGTCTTCAGTATCGTGCGCAAGGTCATAGGCGGATACCCATCTTGCGAAGCCGGCCCCTAAAGTCCGCGACATTCTTAAAAACGACGGAGCGGATCCCTAATTTCTCCGCCTCAATGATAAGGTCGCGGCGGTCGTCCGTGTAAAGAGCCTCTTCCACCCGGAAACCATCTTCCCTGATTGCCGCGCGATAAATAAGCGCGTCGGGTTTTCGCGCACCGACCGAACAGGACAGATAGGTCCTGTCAAAAACAGCCAGGGACTTCGGGAAATTTTTTGCGATGTACGCGTAATGGAGCTCGTTGATGTTGGAAATAAGATGCAGCCGGTAAGACCTTTTCAGGCGCTTCAACACCTCAAGGATCCCTTTGTTCTCGGAAAATATCTCGTTCCAGATAGGGACGAATTGCGCATACGTGATATCTTTTAGCGCAAGGGCACGACGGACATGTTCAAAAAAGCGGCGGCCGGAGATCTTCCCCTCTTCGAAAGCTTTGGTGGCCGGCGAATCAAAAAAGAGCTGGACGACTTCGCTGAATTTTTTATCGGTGTAAGGAAGGATTTTTCTGGCGGCGATGCGGTGGTCAAAATTGATCAGCACGTTGCCCAGATCGCAAAGGATAAGCCTGATCGGCCCAGCCGGAACGCGACAGGCGTCAGTTCTCTTTTTTGGGAGGTTTCTTGAACAGATCGAGGAAGCTGTCTTCATATTGGTCGTAGATGTTCCACTTGTCTAATTCTTTTTTCAGCTCGATCGCACGAGCGAGGTCTTTTTTGGCTTTTTTGAAAAGTTCTTCAATACGGAGCCTTGCCGAATCCGGAAGACTGGATGAATCCGCCAGGCCTTTTTTAAGGATGTTGATCTCTTGCTCGTCAATAGGCCGCTCTTCTTCCGGCGGATTTTTCAGATAATTGATCAGATGCTCGATCTCCTGATTAATCTCATCCGCGTGCTTTTTTAAGTCCGTCAGGTCCAGCGCGACGGGGATCGCTTCGATAAGCGCGGAAAGGACCGCTATAGAGGCGTTCGGATTCTCTATCTGGATAGTGTAGAGCGGGATCTCGCCTAAAAGGCACACGCCGTCTAAGCCCTTTTCGCGGGCCACGCCCAGGATCAGGCCGTTCAAGCCGCTGATCTGACCCGTAGGCATGGTCTTTAAGCCCCTCTTTTCAAAACCGCCGAGGATCTCTTTGTTAGTCGCTGCCACGTGGATCTGGGGCATCTGCGTGTGCTCGATGGGCAGAGGCATGGCCGCAAAGGTATAAACAAGCTTGACCTTTAAAGTCACGGCAAAATCCACGATCTCCTGAGCGTAGGGATAGCCTTTTTCGATGAAAGGCTGGGTGTCGCTGATAAAAATAACTAGATCCGAGCCTGACGCCGGGTTCTTATAATAATAGAATTTCCCGACGGGCTGCGGCGGGATATGAATGAGACTGTTCTCGATCCAGACTCCCGAGGGATGGAAATAATCACCGGCCGATATCTGGGCAAACTCCTCGGCCGCCAGCTTGTCTTTAAGGTACAGCGCCGCCTTTAAGGCCACGTCCCCCATGCCTGGCCATGCCGCCACCAGGACGGGATTTTTTAAGCGGGGCTTCTTTGTTATGCTGATCGATTTCATGGCGTGTATTCTATACTCTTTTCACAAATTCTTCAACTGCTTTTGAAATAGGCTCCCGCTTCTCTCTTATCGAAAATCCGAATGAATCGCTCCAGGACAAGCGCTCCGCGGTAAAGATCATCGACGCGCGCGTATTCGTCCGTCGCATGCGCGCATCCCGATGCGCCGTACCCCGTGGCCACCGCCGGTATATTCTTTTTCTTAAAAAAGGTGATGACGGTCGCGCCTTCGCTGCCTTTGACAGGAGAATCCTTGACGATCCCCCGGGCCGCCTTTTTCAAACTGCTCACCAAGGGATGCCGCGTGCTTATCTCATAAGGCTGCTGGATATCGCTGACGACGATCTCATAATCGACCCGGGCGCGGTCAAAACCGCGCTTGATCTGCCCGAGTATTTTTTTTGAGTCCATGCCCGGTGAAAACCTGAGGTCCGCTTCGAATACACACCAATCAGCCACCATATTCACCTTGTCCCCGCCGCGGATCGTGCCGATATTGACGGTCGGCGGTTGAAGCAGCGAATGGCGCTTAAAACCGAATCTTAGATTTTTCAGGATTTCCATAAGGCGGCACGCGTGGTCGATCGCATTCACGCCCCTGTGCGGATAAGCGCCGTGCGCCTTGCGTCCGCTCACCTTGACCATAAAATGAATGAGGCCCTTCTGCGCGACGATGATATTACAATCGTCGGAATCCAGGATAAGAGCAAAATCAGGCTTGATGATATTTTTTTCAAGGAACGGGATGAGCCCTTTGGAAGAGCCCGCCTCTTCGTCCGCGGTCGCCAGGAATATCACATCATGTTCCGGTCGAAACCCGTCCTGCGTCAAACTCGTCAAGACCTCAAGGGCCACCGCTAAATTCCCTTTGCAATCCGTGGCGCCCCGGCCATAGATCCTGCCTCGACGGATGTTTCCTGAAAACGGCCCTTGTGTCCAGCCCGAGCCAGCGGGAACGGTATCCAGATGAGGCGTGATCAAAAGCGCGCCATCGCGTCTCTTTCCGGCCCATACAGCGGACACGTTGTCGCGATCCTTATAAAAAGCCCTTATCCGGGCTTTAAGGCCGATCTTCCCCAGGCAAGAGGCGACACAGGAGGCGATCGCCTTTTCATTCCCGGGAGGATTTTCGGAATTTATCCTTAATAGATCGCGCGTCAAACGGATCAAACGCTCTTTATTGATCACAAGAGATACCCCATCCTCCGCAGTAAACCGTGGTCCTGCTTCCAATTTTCATCTACCTTGACCCAGAGGTCAAGGTAGAATTTCTTCCCGTAGATATCTTCCAGCTCTTTGCGGCTCGCCTCGCCCACTTTTTTCAAAATAGCGCCTTTTTTTCCGATGACGATCGCTTTCTGCGAATCCCTTTCAACCAGGATGGATGCCTTCACATAGGTGAGTTTCACGCTGCGGTCTGTTATCTCATCGGCGTGCACCGCGACAGAAAAAGGGAGCTCGTCCCTGATAAACATGAGCAGCTTTTCACGAATGATGTCCTGGATCGTCAATTGGCGCGGAAAATCCGTCAGGATGTCCTCTGGGTAAAGCGGCTCGCCTTCGGGCAGCCTTTCGAACAATTCATCAACCAGGCGATCCACATTCGTGCCGTCGAGCGCCGACAGCGGCACAGGCATGACCCGATCAGTGAATGCGCTCACCTTTCCCCCCAGCTTTTTCTCCCAGGCCTCGATATAGTCGTTAAGATACTTTACCGGCCGGTCTATTTTATTTAAACCTAAAATAATTGGCGCCTTGATATGATTTAAGCGCTCCATGACCATCCCCTCTTCTTCGCCTAAGCGCTCAGTCGCATCCACCAGATGGATCACCACATCCACGCCTGACAAAGAATCATTGATCGCCGAGATCATCGCGCGGTCGAGCGCGTGCTTGGAGACATGCATCCCGGGCGTGTCCAAAAAGACGATCTGGCCGCGCTTCTCGTTTAAGATAGCGCGGATCTGATTGCGCGTCGTTTGCGGAATGGGCGAGACGATGGCGACCTTTTCGCCGACAAGATAATTGAGCAGCGTCGATTTGCCGACATTCGGCCTGCCGATGATCGCCACAACCCCGGCCTTTTTGATGAAAGCATTCATGGCTTTAGCGTGATCTGGCACAACCCTTCCTTGAAAATGGCCTGATCCAATAAGACGTGATGCCAGTCTTCGTTTAGCCTTTTTCCGATCAGGCGTACGTTGTAGCGGTTAAAAAGGGCCGTCTCGAACTTTCCGCAGGGATCGTAAGACCTAAACCCCGTAGAGATGGCATAAACTTTTTTCCCTTCTTTTAAAAGCGCACCTATCTCCTCATCAAAATACTTATCCAGGAAATCTTCGTCGCAGGAGTTCGGCTGCCCAAGAGTCCGCCTCTTGCCGTAGTATTTTAAAAATATACTCTCATCCATCGCTATGATGGTGGAATCAACGGGTGTTTTTTTTGCAACCCATTGCGCGAACTCCACCTGGAGCGCGCGCTCGTGCCTGAATGACAGGACAGGTATGTACCTTTCAAAGCCGAAGAAGGCAAGAATCAAAAAGATGATTGACGTCCAATAGAACAACCGGCCCTTGAAGCTGCCCAAAAAATAACCCAAAGCGAGAATCGGCGCCACCCAGGCGATGACCAGATATCGGGGCCCGCTTGACGAAACGTTCCCATAAAACGAATGGAGCACGATGAACCAAATCGCCAGAAAATTGAACTCTTTGATTTTCTTTTTCGCCAACATCAAAAGAAAACCAAACGCGATGCAAAGGACCCCTAAGGGCGTGAAATAAGTCCACTCCCACCTGAGGGCCTTCTCTGAAACAAAAGAGAAGATCCCCAGGAATCTTGACTGGTCGCTTCTCATCAAAGTCTGGAAAAAAGGATCAAGCCCCCTCTCTAAGACCAGGGGAAAATAATAGATGAACGCGACAAAGCCCGCGATAGCAGCAAAGGCGACAAAAGAACGCAGTTGCCCTCGGTTGATACGAGATCCGGAAAAATAAAGATAGGAGATCGGCAAGGCCACCAGCGCGTCCGAAAGCCTGACCGCCGCGCAAAAGCCCAAAAAGACCGCTGATAAAAAAAGGTCTCTTGGGCCCGACTTCTCTTTATAGAGGAGCATGAAGTAAACAGAGGCCAAGGCCAGACAAATGCTCAATGTCAGGCTCTTGCCAAATGTCGAGATGGCCACGTGAGGCGCAAAACAAGCCAGAAGAAATGCCGAAAACATGGCCTTAGGAAAATCAAAAAGCTTGTCCGCGACAAAAAACAAAAGGAGCACCCCCAAAGCGCCTGTGACAACGCTCATAAAATTCACGCAAGTGACAGGATCAGACACGCCGAAAAATTTCAAAACAAAGATCGTGAAGGCCCCGACGATCACCGTGAGCGGAAATCCCGTGCCATGGGATTCATAATGGAGCGATAAAGAGTCTAAGGTCTTCTGGGAGGCGATGGCAAGATCAAGCGTATCGTAATGAAAAGGGCCTTTATTGATAAAAATAAACCTTAAGAAAAAGGCCAGGAAGAACAACTCGATGAGGATAATGGCCCTCTTATTTATTTTAAAAGGCATGATTGATCCCTACCCAAACATGCGTGTCTTTATCTTCACCGTCCAGCGGCCGGGCCGCGTCTACCCTTAAAGCAAACTTTTCTAAGGCGCCGGCGACATCGAAATAAAAACGCAGGCCGAAACCAACGTCCTTTTTGAAACCCGGCTCGTTGAAATGGTTGAACCACGCAGACCCCGCGTCAAAAAAGAAGACGCCCTGGAGTGCGCTTAAGTTCAAAACGCCGCGAAAAAGCCGCGCATCTATATCTGCCAACAGAGGAAAACGATACTCAAGGCTCCCCAGCAACATGGAACTGCCCTTTAAATCCTTATAATCATAGCCGCGCAGCTCGCGGTCCGAGCCCAAATAAAAAAGATACTTGTCCTTTGGGTACCCGGCTCCGGCTTTCAAACGAAGCGCCAGCTTGTGCCCGTGCGCGACCTCAAAATACCTGTCGTATTCGACCTGGGTCCTTGAAAAAGCGTCTCCCCCGGCCAGCACGTGGCCGCCGATCTCCTGGGTAGCGTTCAACTTATACCCGATGCTGGGATCGGGAAAAGCCCCGGCATTGGAAAGATAATAAGTCGCGCCGAAGATGGTCTCTTTGTTCTGCCGGTAATTCAGATTCCGCAGCTCCTCCCTGGCGCCGAGAAAACCGGATTTGCCAAGGCTTTGATTATGCAAGAGATAAAGCGTCAGGTGGCTGCTCGGCTCCAATAAACTGTAGCCCAAGGCGAGCTCCTGCCTTAAGTAAAGTTTGTAGGATCTTAAGCCTTCCTCTTCGTCTCCCCGGGAATCTCGATTAAGAAACTCGAAACCCCAACTCAGATACCGGCCGAAAAGATTGTTCTTTTCAAAGCCTGCGGAAGAATTCAGGCTTTCGGAATTGGAATCGTAATGGGAGGCAGCATAAAAGATATAATCGCCCGGCTTCTGAAAGCTTGTTTTTGCGCCGATGCCGTATTTGGAAAAACTCGGGCCCGTGATCCAGCTGTACGCATCGCTTTTTATGAAAAGCGGGATATCGTAAAGACCGTGATAGATGGGGACCAGCTTCACATCCACCTGCCTCGGCACATGATTATTCACACGGTCCATATCCAGGAGCTTATTGTCCGGGTCTGCCGTCGCCGTTTTAATTGTTTTGCCTTTTGGCACAACAACAACCTCCTCTTTATCTTTTCCGTCGAGCGTGACCATCTCCTGGGTCCCATCTTTGAATACAAGCTTGACGTCCACAGGCATGCGGATCGTACCCTTTTTCTTTAGGACAAGGCCGTCCTTGCCTCGGGAAAGAGAATAATCACAGGTCTTCTGGGCATAGAGCCATTCGTCGAAAAACCAGGAAAGGTCCTCATCCATAACATCATCGGCAATCTTGATAAAATCCCTGACCGTCGCCAGCCGGAATTTGAATTTTTCAAAATAGGCCTGCATGATCTTTCCGAATTTTTCTTCACCCGCCATCGACGCGAGCATCGAGACGATCGCCGACCCTTTACCGTAGGCCACCGTGAAAATAAGGCTCGGTTCGTAAAAACTCGCCATCTCCGTCACGACAGGCCCGTCAAAGCCTTTTTTGGCAAAATACCAGTAGCGGTACGTGCGCGTGGCTTCAAAAGTCGGATTCGGAACAAAATACTCGAACCATCGCAGTAAGATGGCGATCTTCGCTCTGGGGCCGTATTTATCTTCCAGGTAACGCATGACCCAATAGGAGTTGATGCCCTCATCCAGCCAGAGTTCTTTATACTCATCGTTACCGACCATGTTGTACCACCACTGATGCCCCGTTTCGTGCGCGACCAGAAAATCGAAATAGCGGTCCAGTAAAGACGGCATCCGGTAGGCCCGCTCATCGATAAAAATAACGCCTGCGTTCTGGCTGCCCCCGTATCCCAAATACACAGGCGCTATGGAAAAACTTTTATACGGGTACAGGCCGAACCGTTGGGTGTAATAACGCATGCAATCAGCGGCTGCCTGCCCTGCTTTTTGAGCAGCGGCTTCGTCTCCTTTGAAATAATAGGACAGGATCTTCGTCCCTTCGGCCTCGGATTCATGGACAAGATAATCCTTGCTTAAGCTCAAGCTCAATTCCCTCAAAAGATTGGAACTTGAAAAAGAGACGATCTTCCTGTTTCCGGCTTTCTTTTCTTCGCGCACAATATCGCACCCGGAGGCGGCCACGTAATCCTGCGGCATCTCAAGAAAAAGTTCATAGGACGCCGCCTCGCTCACGTAAGGCATATGTAAAAGAAAATCCGGCGCATTGCGCCATCCTTCTTTATCGGAGACGCCCAGGAGCGGATACCAGCGGTTGAGCGCAAAAGTATTCTTGTGCCAGCCGTAGCGGCCGATATGATGGGGAATCTTTAAAGAGAAATCTATTTCAAGCTCAAACGAAGCGCCCGGCGCCAGCGGCGTGGGCAAAATGATTTTAAGAATTGTTTGGTCCTCGCCGACGTACTCATAGGACAAGTCCGCGCCTAAACTTTTAACGGATCGCAGTATAAAAGCGCCGGGATCAAAACCGCCCGGGAAAGGATTGACCTTGAAATAACTGGCGTAATTGTAAAGCTGCCTGATCTCTTTTTTGGAATAACGGTGGTTCGGGTAGACGCGAAGACAGATCTCGGAGAAAGCCCGGTCCGTGTCGTTACGGAAAGTGAGGCGTTCCTTGGCCTCGATCTTCTTTTCTTTAGGAGAAAAACTCGCTGAGATCGCGTAGCGGATATCACCGAAGGCATAAACCTGCGCTGGGCCGATAAGACAAAACAGGCTTAATGATAAAAATAAGCCGGGAAGAAATCTATTTTTTTTCATTGATCGGACACTCCGCACATCTCCTCCTGTTTTTTTTGCAGAAATCCTTGCCGCATTTCACTAAAAGCGCGTGGTATTCGTTAAAAAGCCGCGCGTCGCAAGCCAGATGTTGTGTGAAAAGCTGCTGCAGGGTCTCATACGCCCGGGCCTCTTTTTTAAATCCATGCCTTGAAAATATACGGCGCGTGTAGGCATCGATGACAAAAACGGGTTTTCCGAGCGCGTACAGCAGGATTGAATCCGCAGTCTCCGGCCCGATGCCGTTGACTTCCAAGAGCTCGTGCCTTGCAACCTTTGCGTCGAGGCAACGCATCCTTTCGATCCGTCCCGAGTAGCGCGTTTCCAAAAAAGAAAGAAAATTCCTTATCCTGCGCGCCTTGATATTGTAATAACCCGCGCTCCGGATCAGCCGGGCGATTTCTTTTTCTTTGAGCCGCGATAATCTGCCGAAGGAAAGGACGCGCGCGGCTTTCAAATTCGTGATGGCCTTTTCCACATTCTGCCAGGACGTGTTCTGGGTCAAAATAGCGCCCAGCGCCATCTCAAAAGGCGACTCTGCAGGCCACCATCCCTGAGGCCCGAAAGAACGATACAGCTTTCTATATATCTCAGCGAACCTTTTGCGCCTCGTCATTGAATCGCAGGGGGTTGAAATCTTCTATCGCCAGGATCGTATAGGCGGTCGCTGCCACCGATCCGGTCCTGTTGCCTTTGGGCGTGCGCCAGCCGTGGCCGGTGTCCGCGAACTCGTGCGAGGCATACGGCAGGCAGAAATCACCCTGCCCGACCGGCGAGGGGCTCGTGATGATCATCTTGCTCATCTCCGCGATATAAACATCGGCCAGCCGCTGGTAATACAGGGCTTTATTATCATCGCCGGATTTCCCATAATACTCTACCATGATCTTCAGCGCCAGGATCATCTGCGCTGTCCATTCGCAGGAGACAACTCCGCCGCGCGCCAGGTTCTGGGCCTTGGCAAAATCGAATCCCCTGACAAGCACGGACGGCCCGTCGGGCTTGGCGTATTCGACGGTCACGCTGCAATTGGTGATGGCAAAATCCATGATGCCGTCCGGGTCCATACCGACATTCTTTAATTCTTCAGGGCCGATGGCGGTCACAGACCAGGCGTAGGTGTCCGTCGCGATGGTCGCGTCTCCCTTGCCCCGCTTGACCGCAGGCGCGCCGATGCGCGAGAAAGCGTTCTTGCTCAACCACGCGAGGGTTTCATCAGCCTGTTTTTTGTAACTCTCCTGGCCGGTCAATTCGGAAAGCATCTTATAAAGCGCGTAAGCGTCCAGATTATGCTCCGTACTATACCAGGGAAGATCTTTACCGCCCCGGAGTCCTCCCTCTTTGTCCTTAACAGTGGAAAGCCAGCTGGCGATATCCTCGACAAACGCGAGATACTTCATGTCCTTGGTCTGGTGAGCATATTGCAGCATGGCCAGGCCCATCCAGACATTCGGCCCGACATGGACAATATATTCAGCCACATCGCCGCTGGAAGCGTAATACGCGTTCGCCATCCCTCCTCCGTCCATCTTTTCCGCTGTCAGATAAAAATCGAAGATCCTGCGCGCACGCGCCTCATCTCCCTTGTTGATAAAGACCATGGCTGCCAGGGCCTGATCATAGGTAAACGCCCAATCGCCGGTATCTTGACTGCCTTCAAAGCTGGCAACAAGGCCTGTGGCATTATTCTGGTGCGTGTCCAGCCAGCGGCGCAGCTTATCTAAGATCTGTTGTTTTAAGAGAGACGCCTCGCCTGCCTTCTCCTGCACATCTGTTTCCACCTGAACCTGTTTGGTCATCAATCCTGCCAGGCCGTCTTTTAATCGATCCTGATGTTGCTTTAAAAAATCAAGGGAAGCGGTCAGCCCCGCGACCGCCTGCTGATCGTTGGTTTTGGCCAAAGAGATCCGCTCCTCTAAAAGCTCCGTCTTTCTGTCCGATTGCGACAAAAGAAATTTCATTTCATTGATCTGGAACTTAAGCGAATCGCGGCTTCTCTGCAGCTGGCGCTGCTCGCTGAAATTCGAAGCGAGCTTTCCGATAAGCCGCTCCTTGTCCAAACGGAGCTTGGCGCTGGTGAATCCGGCCAAGACCAGGCCTAAGCTCAAAAGCAGCGAAAAACTGATGGCGAGGGCCTTAAAAAACTGCCGCGTGCGGATGTATTTTAAGATCTCCTGGTTATCCCGCTCCTCGATTTCTGCATAAGCCACACCGACTAAGAATTGGTTAAAAGGCTCTTCCTTGAGCTTGCTCGACCAGGTCGGACGGCCTGTGGCGCGGATGGCTCCCGAGGAAACGGGGATATTGATAGAAAGAGCCAGCAGCGAATTTTTGTCTCTGAGGCGGTCTTCGTCTGCGCCGGAGAGATGGTTGACTGTCAGGCAAAGTCCGCCCTGGCCGATGTCCTGGCTAAAGGCCTGATACCAGCCGGAAAGCGGTTCTTTTTTTTCATCCAGAAACTGAAACTCAACCGGGAAGATATGGTCAAGCCTCTTGATGCGTCGGCGGTCGATCAGGCTATCCTTTTTATCCCTGCTCATTTTGAACCTTGCGCGGACATGCGTACGCCTCGGCAGCCTTGATCCTTTTTGAGATCGGCGGATGGTCATAAAGAAAGATCTCAATGATCCTTGACGGAGAAATATCGGAAAAATTCTTTTCAGCAAGCCGCCTCATCATGGAGATGAAGGCTCCCGGATTTTGCGTGGCCTTTAAGGCAAAAAGGTCTGCCTGCCTCTCCAAGGAACGCGCGTAACCGTTCTGCGCCGGAAGTAATAAGAGGCTCGTTATCATCAGGAGCGCCAGCAGCAAAGGAAGGCCGGCGATATCGCTGACCGCGGAAAAACCGAAAATATCGACAAGTTTTTTAAAAGCGAGGCCTGTCGCAAAAAAAGACGCGAGCGCCGCGAGTAGGCCCGCCAGGACCATTTTAAGCGTATCGTGGTTGACATAATGCCCCACCTCGTGCGCCAGAACAGACTCTATCTCCTCGGGCGTGAATTCATTGACAAGCGTATCGCTCAAAAAGATCTGTTTGGAGGCCCCCAGCCCTGCGACCATGGCATTCGCCTTGACCGTTTTTTTAGAAAAATCGAGCACGAGGATCTCTTTTAAGCGCATCTTGTAAGGGGTCAGCAAAGCGGTCAGCTTCTCCTTGAGGGCGCCCGCAGGCAAAGGCTGACTGCGGAAAAAAAGCGGCAGGATCAATTTTGGGAAGACCCGCGCCATCACCACGGAAACAAAAAACCAGAAAAAGGCCGCCCAAAGCCACCAATTTTCAGGAAATTCCGAAAGAAAGAAATAGACCGCTTCGACGACGATCAGGGAAACGGCAAAGCCGATGATCGTTTTTTTTGCGACATCTTTAAGCCAGGCGAAAAGGCTCTGGCGCGAAAGTTGATAGCGGTGCTCCAAGACATAACCCTCATAAAAATCCATGGGAAAGGAAATAGCAAAGACAATAAAACTGAAAAAAGAAAAATAAAGGGCGTTCAGTGAAAAAAAATCGTCCCTGGTTTGGATAAGCCAGCACTTCAACCCGTAGGACCAGCCGGTTGCTGTGAAAATGATGAGGAAGAAAAACTGAAAGATGAGATTAAAAAGAAACAGGCGATTCTTCATCGCCTGATATTCTTTGGCTTGAGGCGTAGTCTGGGGTTCAGCCTGTGCGTTTGGCATCGGGAACGCGCGAAGGGTCCTTTTTGGCCTTCTCGTAAAACTGCAAAAATCTCTTATCGCGGCGCAGATTGGAAAGGTCCGGGTCATTGGTCATAAAACCAAAATCATCATAACCCAGCTCCACCGCCCGCTTGATGGCCTTAAACGAACCGGTGATATCTCCCAATAAAGAAAGGCTGCAGGCGAGATTGTAATGGACGATCGGGTTGTCCGGCCTGAGCTCTAGTAACCGGCGATCGACTTTAAGCCCTTTTTCATACTGGCCTTTTTTTGTATAGATCTCACCCAAGGCGATCAAAGCCTCGGCGAAGCCGGGGTTCTCCCGGATGATCCCCTCATAAAACTGCATCTGAAAATCAAGATCCTGCGTTTTTGTTTTTTTAGATACCGGCATCTGCCCTCCGCTTAAGGCGACTTTTTCTCTTCTAAAATGACCTGCTGATTCAACCGAGAAATCAGATCTTCGATTGTTTTCTTAAAGCTTTCATACTCCGCCGCCGGAATGATCTTTTCCTTCACCTTCCGGCTCAGCGTAAAACGCAACCCCTGTGCGCCTATGAGCTCATACCGGCTGACAAAATCCAGCCACTTGGTCTTCGTCTCCACGGCCGATGGTAAATATTTTACCGCAAGATGGCCGGGCAATTCAACTTCTATGATTTCTTCGTGCAGGTCCAGGGCGCCGAACTCTATTGGGTAGCGCCTGGACTCCTTAACAACGAGTGCAGCATCGATGTCGCTCAGCTGCTTCATGATCCGCGAGGAACCGGCCTTGCTGAAATAGCGCGGTCCGCTAAAGTCAAACTTTAAAGAAACAAGTTTATCTAAGTCGTTGACGTTCTTGACCTCGTATTTTCCGAGCTCGGCGCCCTCGACGATAGACCTCGCTTTATTCTTAAGCGTCTCTTCGATCAGGACAGGCATGGTGAATTTAAGCCAATACCGCTGCGCCTGCTGAAAAGCGCCCTGTGTCTCCACGGTCCGCTCGGCTGTAAAGCTCTCATCGGACTTGACCTGGATCTTCATATGAGTTGAGGTGCGGTTGTTCTCCGGAGGAAAAAGAGGCGTCTTGACCAGCTCATATTTGTCTTTGAAAAAAACAAGTGCCAGGCGGCCCTGGTCACCAGGAGGCAGATCCGCAAAAGACACGGTGGCGCCTGTCGCGTCCATGAAAACGACTTTCCCGTTCAGCTTGGTCGCGGCGATAGCGTGGTCAAACAGGATGGACGGCATATCTTCCTGGACATCAAGGGAATCCGATGTGCTGATCAAAACAGGATAAGCCTCGATGCCCGCGGCTTCCAACATCGCAATGAGCAAAATCGCCTTATCCTTGCAGTCGCCGTATTTGTTACTGAATATCTCCGCGGCCTTGTGAGGCTCATAGCCCGCGTCTCCATACTCAACCGCCACATAACGTATCTCCTGGACGCAATAGTTGTAGATCGCCCGGATCTTTTCCTCCGCAGTCCCTTTACCCTTGATCAATTCCCTGACTTTGGACTGTATCTGTTCATCGCAAACAGCCTTGTCTTTATAAAGCTGGGTCCACCACGCATAGATATCTTTCCATGCATCAAACGTAGAAAATAAAATATAAGGATTAATCCGTGAGGACGGAGGCATGGCCGGCTCAGGGATGATCTGCGGGACATCCTTGAATTCCAGAGAATAGACCTTTCTTTCCCCATCCTCTTTCACCTTTGGGATCATGTCGATATTCCCGGTGTTATACTCCGCATTGACGATCTTGTATTTTAAGACCCTGCTCTTCGGCACGATGAAGGTGCAGCGCTCCAAGAGAATGGGCTCATCTGCAGCCAGCCAATAGGCCGTGTCGAAATCCTTTATGTTCGCAAGCTTCGAGCGGATGATCCTTCCTTTGTATTCGATGACAGCCCCGGCCGTAACCTCAGGCATGGAGATGATGCGCGCGCGGGCATTGCTGTAAAGGGGATAATTCAGATACAGGGAGACATCCCTGATATTCTTGTCTCCGACCGTCACGACCGTTCCGTCCGGCTTGATGGTCCGCGCGTAATCGAGCTCAAGCTTCTCATAGGTCGAATCGTACGATAGCAACACCTCTCCGAATTTTTCTTTGCCGCGGTCGTTTAAGACCTTGGTCGCGTAGTGAAATTCAGAGATGAGGCGGTTGTCCTCTGTCAGCGTGACGCTTTCGTCCATCAAGAGATAAATAGCGCTCGCCTCGCGGAAAGCTTCCTTGCCGGGGCTCTCTTCTATGATCTTTTTGACGAACTCCTCGACCCCGGCAAAAGCCGCAGGGGCGCTTAACAGATCGATCGCCCTGATGCGCGCACTCGCCTGAGCGCCGTAGGCAGGGTCCTTGGCGATCTTCGTATAAAGCTTGAGCGCCTGGTCATAAAGATTGCTCTTCTCAAGGACCAAGCCGTAATCATAAAGGTATTCGGCATCCCCCTGGTCGCCGATCTTGTTAAAAATCTCAAGCGCGCCGGTAAAGTCGGAATTTTTGAAAAAAGCGACGGCGAGTAACCTTCTGGCCTCTGCGGATCCAAGCCCCTTCAAGGACGTGATCGCCTTTGCATAATCTCCGTTCTTTAAATAAAGCGCACCCAGCTTTAAAGACACTCTGTCTTTTTTCGGCCCCTGCGGTAGAACAGAAAGGGCCTTTTTATAAAGGCGCAGCGCGGTCTGATGCGATTTCCTGGAAAGCCCTGCCAGCCGGTCAGCCTTCCAGATATCAAGATCAGCGGAACAACCTGAAAAGAAAAAAACGATAGCTAAGACCAACAATTTCTTTTTCATATTAATGTGTATTTTACCTTATTTGGCACTCCTTCTCAACTAACATCTTATACGCGGCGTGGATTTCTTTAGTCAGGGGGCCCGCCTTACCTGAAGCGATGCGCCTGTTGT
>JAGVGA010000072.1 GCA_020057345.1 Candidatus Omnitrophota bacterium
ATCAGGATCAGGCCGACAGCAATAGGGACATTCGTCGTCCCAACCTGGAACCGATTCCAGAAGCCAATGATATGAGGGTTAAAATAACCGAGGAAGACGCCGAGAAACATCGCCAAAAAGATCCACAGCGTCAAAAACCTGTCACCGAAGGATAATTTTTTTGACATTATGCAATCTTTGCAAACTGAGTTTTTGGTACGCCGCACACTGGGCAAGCCCAATCATCCGGAATATCTTCAAACTTAGTACCCGCTTGCACTCCGTTTTCAGAATCACCCACTGCCGGATCATAAATATAAGGACATACTAAACACTGCCATTTTTCCATAGCATTAGTTTTCGGAGAGGGAGAGATTCGAACTCTCGAGAAGCAATTGCCCCTGCCGGTTTTCGAGACCGGTGCATTCAACCGCTCTGCCACCTCTCCAAAATATTATCTTCCTTCCATCACAAACAGCTGGCGGAAAGACGCGGTGGTGATCATCCCGGCGACATCCGTCATCCTCCTCCAGCACGCAAGAATTGAGAAATCTGCGGACAAAAGCGTAAAGGCGCCAGCCACGATGAGGATGTTGACGATATAGATCAAAAACATCGGGAAAAAATAATTTTCTTTAAGCCAGCCTGCTTGTTTCCCTTTAAGCGCATTAGCGGTCATGACAATGTGCATGGTCAGGGTAAAAGCCGCAAGAAAAGAAAAATAAGGAAACAGGTTATGGTTTTTCCACACCATAGTCGCAAGAAAATAAGCGATAAAAGAAAAGATGGTAAAGATCGGGATGCAGAACCCGGCGACTTTAAACATCGGTGACAGAAATCCGATCGCCTTCTCCGTGATCTTCTTGCCGGTGTCATAGATCTGCGCCGGCTGATACAAAAGGATGTGCAGCATCAAATACGAGACCACGCCCCAGCCGAACGCGCTCGCGACAGCACTCTTGACTAGCCCAAGATTCTCCCAAAAAGAGATCGTCACGCCGATGACAAGCGGCAGGAGCAAAACTGCCAAAAACAATTTCAAAACACTTAAGAGTCTATCTTTCAATTTTTTCTAAAGCCCCCATATACGGACGCAGCGCTTCCGGGATCATGACGCTGCCGTCCTTCTGTTGATAATTTTCCAGGAGTGCTATGACCGTGCGCGCCAGGGCCACGCCTGAGCCGTTCAAGGTATGGACGAATTCCAGTTTCTTGGTCGCTTTATTCCTGTAGCGGATATTCGCCCGGCGCGCCTGAAAATCGATGAAATTAGAACAACTGGATACCTCAAGCCACGTGCCCAATCCCGGCGCATACGCCTCAAGATCATAGCACTTTGTCGCCGCAAAACTGATATCCCCGCTTGCCAAGAGGACAACGCGGTACGGTAGGCCAAGCGCCTGCAGCACGGTCTCGGCGTTCTCGACCAGTTTTTCCAGCTCATCAAAAGAATTCTCGGGTTTGACGAATTTCACGAGCTCCACTTTATCAAATTGATGCACGCGCACAAGGCCCTTGGTCTCTTTGCCGTAGGAACCGGCCTCACGGCGGAAACACGGGGTGTACGCGGTGTAATACAAAGGCAGGTCCTCTTCGCTCAAAACGTCATCGCGATGAATATTCGTCACCGGGACTTCTGCTGTCGGAATAAGAAAAAGATCGTCGTCTTTTAAACGATACATATCCTCTTCCAGCTTCGGCAACTGGCCTGTGCCGGTCATGGACGCGCGGTTAACAAGCACCGGCGGCCACATCTCCTGGTAGCCATGTTTCGCCGTATGCAGGTCAAGCATGAAATTGATCAGCGCGCGCTCTAACTTTGCACCAAGTTTTTTGTATAGGATAAAATTGGAACCGGAGATCTTTGAACCCCTGGCAAAATCTACAATATCCAGATACTCGCAGATTTCCGTATGGGGCTTCGGCTGAAAATCGAATTTTTTTGAGTCACCCCACTGCCGCACGATCTTGTTGTGCGTCGGATCGCCGACCGGCACAGACGCATCCACGATATTCGGGATGACCATGAGTAACTTAGCCAACTGCTCTTCTTGCGCGCGCAGCTTCTCTTCAAAGGCGTCGATCTTGGATGCGACCTCTTTCATGGACGCGATCTTCGCCTTGGGATCTTTCTTCTCTTTTAATAACTTTGTGATCTCATCGTTCGCTTCGTTCTTTCGGCGCCTGAAATCATCAAGTTCAAGGAGTGTCTTTCTGCGCTCTTCGTCTAAAGCGATGGCCTCGTCTAAATTCAATTTGGCCCCGCGCTTTTGAAGCGATGCCCTGACCGTATCCGTGTTTTCTCTGATAAACCTTATGTCCAACATACCGGCTCCTATCCTTTGATAACGCCCATCGGCCTCATCCTGCACACGCGCCTGGCGATGCCGGCCTCGTGGACCACGTGAACGACTTCATTGACATCCTTATACGCGGACGGCGCCTCTTCGATAATTGTCCCGTGGCTTGTGGCCATGACCACAATACCCTTGGCCTCCAGCTCTTTAAGCAATTGATGATATTCTACACTTCTTTTGGCCTCCTGGCGAGATTTTAAGCGACCTGCACCGTGGCATATCGTTCCGAAAGTCTCCTGCATCGCTTTCTGCGTGCCGACCAACAGATAAGAATTGCGTCCCATATCGCCCGGAATAATGACGGGCTGGCCTGTTTTTTTATATTTATCCGGCAAGTCCGGATGCCCCGGGCCAAAAGCCCTTGTCGCGCCTTTGCGATGCACGCACAGAACCCTCTCTTTCCCGTCAACGATATGCCTTTCTATTTTTGCGATATTGTGCGCCACGTCATAGATAAGGGTCATGCCTAATTGTTCCCAGGACTTATTGAAGATCTTCTCAAATGTTGCACGCGTCAAATGCATGAGGCACTGACGGTTGTTCCATGCGTAGTTCGCCGCTCCGCGCATGGCAGCGAGATACTCTTTCCCTTCAGGCG
>JAGVGA010000084.1 GCA_020057345.1 Candidatus Omnitrophota bacterium
AGACCATTCGAGGTGAATAAAGGCGCCCCCAAAACAGATATTTTCCGGACCGCGGATCTTTGCAAATACTATCCTCAGACGCAGAGCTTTGCTCTTCGCGACCTGAGCCTTGCGATCGCCAAGGGAGAATTTTTGGGGATCAAAGGCCCCAGCGGCAGCGGCAAAAGCACCCTTCTTTATCTCTTGGCCGGCTTGCACACACCCACCGCCGGCGCAATCTATTTCCAGGAGAGGCTCCTTCGCGACGTGAGGGACAAGGCTCTTTACAGGAGAAAAAATATCGGCTTTGTGTTTCAGGACTTTTATCTCTATCCTGGCTTTACCGCATTGGAAAACGTTCTTTTCCCGTGCCTCCACAGGTTCATCGTTCCCGCCGCTGTCGCGAAGAAGGCAGAGCATCTGCTTGAATATTTGAATATGCGGCCGAAGAAAGATGTGCCCGTAGAGGTCCTGTCGGCGGGAGAGCGCCAGCGGGTCTGCATGGCGCGCGCTTTGCTGAGCGACCCCCAATGTGTTTTGGCGGATGAGCCTACAGGAAATCTGGATACGGAGAACGCCAAGAACATCCTTGGTTTGCTGAAAAAAATAAATCAGGAATACGGGACCACCATCGTTTTAGTCACCCACGATGAAAAGGTTGCACACTATGCGCATCGCCTCGTGCATATCGTTGATGGAAGATTGCAGTGAAAATATGTTGCAGGGGTTTTTGTTTGGAGTAGAATTAAACTTGAAGGGGTGTTTATAAATAGGAGGGGCGCATGAATAGAAAAAAGATGATAAAGACGACGCTTGTCCTGGGCTTGGTTTTTCTTGCCCTGGGAGGTTGGCTCCTGCACGTCAGGATCCATCCGCTCACCAAGTATGGAGAGAACTATATTCCTTTTGTCCTCGGGATTATAAGCGCCCTCGGCGTGCCCATTCTCTTCTGGTTTCGATCGACGGTAGCCTGGGCCTATGTTTTGAACGGGTTTTCGGTGATCATCGGCACCATCACCATGGCGCATTTTTCCATCACTCATTTCGAAGGCCCGGTCACGCTGGAAAATCTTATCGTGAAGACGCTCTTCGCCGATATCGGTCTTCTTTGGGGGAAATTTGCCATAGGAAAAGCGCTCTTCGATCTGGAGATCTTAAGGTCGGAGACGGATGTGGCCGGCCAGGGGCGCTTCCTGAGGTATCCGAATATGGGCTGGTGGTGGGTGCACCTTTTTGCTTTGGCGGCCGTCTATACCTTAGGGAATATTTTCTGGAAATAGGGGGGGGGTGTTATGCACCGGTTTCTTTTATATAAGCCTTGCTGGTGGGTCCTTCATATCGCAGCCATTGCGCTTGTCTTCTGGCTCGGTCACGCCGTGCGTTTTTAAGGCCTTCCGGCCGGGAGTTCATGAAAAAACTTCTATTCGTCCTCGTTTTTTCTTTTTTGCCTTCCGTTTGTTTTGCTCAAGATGCGGCCGCGCCCGTTGATTGGGACAAAAAACACAGCGACGAAGCCTCTGTCGAACTTTATTCTTCATATCAGGTCGATCTGAACCGCGACGGTTCCTATACCGAATACATCCATCGCACAAAAAGGATCCAAAACGAGATCGGCATGGCGTCCGAAGGCGAGATCACCCTTCCTTATAACCGCAAGTATCAGATTATCAAAAAGCTGAAAGTGACCTTGACTGATCCTTCCGGGAAGAAATTCCCGCCGAAATTGATCCAGGACGCCGATATGGTCGCCGAGAAAGAATACTCCGACTACCGCAAGAAGATCATCACCATGCCCAATGTTGTTCCCGGCAGCGTCATTGATTTTGAAATAGAGATCTTTAACAGGCAAGACGCCATCAAAGGGGAGTTCTTCTTAAGCATCGCGTTCTTTGATACGGCCCCCTTCAAGCATCAGATCATCTCTCTGACGGCGCCGGAAGAGAAAATCTTATATTTCAAGGATGTCAACGCGCCGGCCAAGCCCGCGATCACCCGTCGCGACGGCAAGGTCACTTATGCCTGGGAGTTTAAGGAAGACCAGGGATACGATGAGAAGCTTTCAACCGAGACCGCGCTTGCGCCCAGCATCGATTTCCTGCCGCACACCTTTATTTCCACGATGAAGGATTGGTCGGTCTTCTCGGACTGGTACTGGAAGGAGTTCATGAAGAATGCCGACGTGACGCCGGAGATCAAGAGCGCTGCGGATGCGATCACCAAGGACAGGAAGACCACTGATGAAAAGATAACGGCGCTTTCCAAATATCTTTATGATAATTTCCGGTACGTGGCCTTGAACCTGGATGCGCACAATTTCGAGCCGCATCCGGCCGCAGAGGTTTTTAAAAACAAGTTCGGCGACTGCAAAGACCAGTCCGTCCTTTTTGTGACGATGCTCAAGGCCCTGGGCTTTAAGGCGTTTCCTATCCTTGTCCGGAGCCAGGAGCAGGGAAGTTTTTTGAATATGCTGCCGGACACGGGTTGTTTTAACCATGTCATCGTCGTCGTCAAAGCGGCCGGAAAAACATATTTTATCGATCCTTTGGTCGAAGGGTACCGGCCAAGCGAGCTGCCCCTTCACCTGGAGGGGGATTATGTATTGATCGTCGATGAAAAAGGCGGAGAGGCCCTAAGGCTTCCTTTCTCAGACCTTAAACAGAAAACCTCGGCGAGCCGCATGAAAGTCCTTTTGCGCGCCGATGGTTCGGCCGCAACCGAGCTGGAGTTTGTTTTAGACAGGCAGGGCTCTGTCGATAGGAGAAGAGCGCTGAAGTTGCAGACCGATCTGGACAAGAGGACGTTTTTGGAGTATATCGAAAACCTGACCCGCGGCGGAAAGATCCTGGGATTTGACCTGTCCGGTTTGGACGACGAGTATGGCCTTTTGACATTCAGGGTCAAGGCGGAATACCCGCAGTTCATCAAGCCGCATGGGCCTTTTTTGATCTTCGGCGATACGGAGATGAGTCTGAGCGATTCGTTCCCGGATAAAGAGAGAAAATATCCTCTGTGGCTCAATGCCGAGAGCGAGGATGTCAAGGTCGAGGAGTATTTGATCCCGCAAGGCTACGCGTTTGAATATGTTCCGCCATCCGTGGACCTGAGATCTCCCTGGATCGATATCAAAGTTGTCTACATCCGGTCCCAGAAAGAGATCAGACAGGAGATCCGCAAACATTATAAACGGGGGCTGGTCAAACCCTCTGAATACGGCGCCTTTAAGGACTTTCTCATCAAGGCGGAGCAGGCGCTCGATGAATGCATTATTTTAAAAAAGATACCCAGCCGGGTATATAATAAGAAAGCGACTTTTATCCGCTCAAGGCAGGCATCATGATCCAATCGCACCTGAACCGATGATTATTTCTACTATGGTGAATACGGATTTTCAACAGGAGCTTATCAAAAAATACCAGTGGGTCGGAAAGATCCGCCTCATCTGTTTTTCTATTCTCTTTATGTTCCTCTTGGCGATGAAGGCGGTGGGTGGGTATTCTTACCTTAACCCCGCGATCTTAAGCCTCATTTTTATCGAATCCCTGATCAACCGGCCGTATTCCTTTTTCTTAAAAAAGGTCAATCTTTACCGGTTCCAGTTCTACCAGATGACCGTTGACATCATTGCGATTTCCTGGGTGATCTACTATCTGGGAGGTATCGAGGCGCCGGTGGTGAATCTCGCCTATTACGTCATTATCCTCTGGGCCGGCGTTGTCTCCGATGACCTTGCGGTTTTTTTCGCGGTGGTTGCGTCCGCCGTGATGTTTTCGGCGGTGGTCATTCTGGCGCATCTCGGGATCCTGCCGCGCATCTCGTATTTTGATTACAAGATGCCTTTGGCGCAGATGTTCAGCCTGCTTTTGGGCAATGTTTCTTTTCTTTTTGCGTTCGGCTATTTCAGCGCGCGTTCTTCCAAGATCGCGCGCATGCTGGAGCGAAAAAAGCACGAGGACCAATTAAGGCATACCCATAAATTCTTGGCGGCCGGCACTCTGGTCGGTGCGATCGCCCACGATATCGTCAATCATCTTTTGGCGATCCGGTCGTTTGTCAATATTTTGCTTGAGAGGTTGAACCGCGGGCCTTTGGACGAAGAGGGGCTTAATACGGTCCACAGCCTCAAGCGCATTGAAAAGGCCGGAGAGGACAGCGCCGCA
>JAGVGA010000067.1 GCA_020057345.1 Candidatus Omnitrophota bacterium
AACGCTCGCGCGGAATCGCTCGTCCACCAAAATGCCTTGGTTGATCTTCAGGCCCGTCTCCACAAAACATTCGACATTCGGCTGCCGCGGCCCGGAATAAATGACCAAAGATGCGCCGATCACTTTGTTGCTCAAAAGCCGTACGGCCCGGACTTCTCCCTCGCCTAAGATCTCGGAAATAGGATTATCAAAAATGACATCAACGCCGTCCACCGGCTCGGCGAGGGCGCCTAAAAATTTTACATCAATCTTCTTGGCTGCGATGATACGGGCGACCGCAGCCGCGATTGCGCCTGATCCGACAACGACGACCGTGTGCGCGATCGGCAGGTTCTCGATCAGGAATTTCACGTCTTTTAAGCCATTCAACGCCACGACGCCTTCTTTCT
The DNA here is from genome assembly GCA_020057345.1 of Candidatus Omnitrophota bacterium. Taxonomy (GTDB): domain Bacteria; phylum Omnitrophota; class Gorgyraeia; order Velamenicoccales; family Velamenicoccaceae; genus JAGVGA01. The sequence continues at coordinate 390 of JAGVGA010000067.1, forward strand.
GGATACCTTTTAAGGCCGGCGGTTTCACGCGACAGCCTGCGGCGATCACCAGTTCGTCGTATTCGATGAACTCCCGATCCTTGAAAATGACCTTCTTTTTATTAAAGTTGAATTCAACGGCCTCTTTTTCCAAAAGGAGGTCTATGGAATTGTTCTTATAAAAATCTTCGGACCTGTAAAAAAGATCCTTCTCCTTCAACTTTCCTTCCAATAGATCCAGGAGCTTGGGACGCTGATACGCAACAAAAGGCTCGTAGGTAACGATCGCGATCGAGCTCTCTTTATCTGCCTGCCGAAGGGCCTCCGCCGTTTCAATGCCGGCGGCCGAATTACCGAGGATGATTACCTTCTTCATAGTCTACTCTTATTCGATCCCTTTGAGTATCGGTGGGATGAGCGCGGACCAGCCCAAGGGCATCAGATGGATGCCCGGACACATCTTTTTAAGCTCCCGAATCAAGCGCACGGCTATCTCAATGGACTTGGCTTTTTTGTCCTGCGCCTGCTTCATCTCATCGATGATGGACGACGGAACAGTAATGCCCGGCACATTGTCGTTCATGTATTGGGCCATGCGCTCGGATTTTAGTAACACGATGCCCGGAAATATTTTTGTCTTCAAATGCTGCGTGGCTTTTAAAAAATTCTCAAAAATACCGAGGTCATAAACCGCCTGCGTCTGAAAAAATTCAGCGCCCGCCGCGCACTTTTTTTCCATCTTAATAATCTCCGGCTCCAAAGGCTCGACTCCGGGATTCACCACCGCGCCGCAACAGAACTTCGGCGGCGGCCCGATGAGCTTGTTCCCGTTCATGTCCTGGCCTCGCTCAAGCGTCCGTATGACCCTGATCAGTTGAACGGCATCGATATCGAAGACGGGCTTGGCCTCGGGATGATCGCCCAAAACCGGGTGATCTCCGGTCAAGGCCAGGATATTTGCGATGCCTAAAGCAGCTGCGCCAAGGATGTCAGACTGGAGCCCGAGCCTGTTCCTGTCGCGGCAGGTGATCTGCCAGACCGGCTCAAAACCCTTTTGCTTTAAAATCAAACAGGCGGCCAGAGAGCTCATGCGCATGAACGAACTCTGCAGGTCCGTCACGTTGACCGCATCCACCAGGCCGTGGAGCGGCTCGATCTCCTCCAGGACTTTGTCCAAAGATATGCCTTTGGGCGGTCCGATCTCCGACGTGATGATGAATTTTCCTTGGTCAAGTTTCTCTTTAAAAGTCATTTCAGCGTCTCCGTGGATAGTGTTACGACGTTTTTCATGAGCATGGCGACGGTCAATGGCCCGACGCCGCCGGGAACAGGCGTGATGTACGCGGCCTTTTTTTCAGCCGACTCGAATTCCACATCGCCGATGATCTTATCACCCACCCGGTTGATGCCGACGTCAACGACAACGGCCCCCTCTTTCACCCACGCGCCCTTGATCAGATGCGCTCGGCCGACGGCCACGATCAACACCTCGGCGCGCGCCACATGGTCCTCGAGCTTGTGCGCCTCGGAGGTCGCGATATGGCAAACCGTAGTGGTCGCGAATTCCTTGAGTATAAGCAAGGACAGAGGTTTGCCAACGATCTCCGAATGACCGACGATGACGACTTCCTTGCCTCGGAGTTTTATCTTATAGTGATGCAAGAGCTCCATGCACGCCTGGGCGGTGCATGGCGCGATCCGGTTCTGCCCTAACAAAAGCTTTCCTAAATTTTCCGGATGCATGCCTTCCGCATCTTTCTTCGGGGCAATGGTGCCTACCACCTCGTCTAAATTCATTCCGCCGGGCAGCGGCGTCTGGATAATGATGCCGTGCACGCCTGGGTCTGTATTGAGATTACAGATCTCGGCGACAAGGTCTTCCTGAGAAATGCCTTCTTTAAGCGTACCCAGACGATATTCCACGCCGAGCTCTTCGGCGACCTTACCTTGAGATTTGATATAAACGCTTGAGGCCGCGTTCTGCCCAACGCTCAAACACGCCAGGACCGGCGCTTTACCGGCCCTATCTTTGAGCTGCGCGACATCGCTCTTGATGCGCTCTTTGAGTTCTTGCGCGACTTTTTTACCGTCCAGTAAAACTGCCAAGCGACACCTCGACTTTCTTTGCGATTTTTTGCATCCTTAAAAACAACTTTTTTAAGCGCTGATGGGTCTTCTTGTATTTCTTTGCCTTGTCTTTCGCATATTTGAGATTCACTGCCACATACATGAGGCCTGCGGCAAAGCTCGCTTGCGCCAATAGGACCGCCAACAAAGCATCGGAAGCAAGCAACCTGTTGCCTTTCTTTAAAACCTCGACGCCAAGCTCCAGGACCTCATAAGACAAAACGCAGACTTCTGCCGGGATGCGGATCGCCTGGTCTAAATCCCTCTTTCGGTACGCCCGGATATCTGCGTCTGTCAGGGCGGCCAATCTCTTC
>JAGVGA010000009.1 GCA_020057345.1 Candidatus Omnitrophota bacterium
GGGTCCATGCCCGCTCCGCTCGAAAAACACGTCCTGCTTGGGAATCAAGCCAAACCACCTTCAATATCCTTGCGATTATATGAGAAGCGTCTGTATGCGTTTATGCTTACTTGAAAATATCAGGCCCAAATTCGTTAAGCTTAAGCCCAGCGTAATGCCCCTGTTTAGCAGACAATTAGAAATTTTTTGGCAAGAGTTGACGAGAGATTACGTCGAGTGAGTGGCGGAACTGACCGTCCTCAATTAGTCACGGGAATTCCGCCAAACGAACGAAAACGTAAACCGAAGTCAACGGCAAAAAATTTCGTCTGCGAACAGGGGCGTTGCGTTGGGCGATCTATGATCGCCCTGGGGAAAGCAAGACAAGACACTGGAGGTATATGGAACGTACACTATTAGTCACGATCAAGCTGGATTTCGACAAGAAGACCTGGGATGTCCTGGAGCAGGAACGCGAACTGAGCGAGTTGGCCAGGACCGCCGGCGCCCATGTTGTCGCCAGGGAGATTTGCCATCGCGAGCACTTGACTGCGAACCTCTATGTTGGCGAGGGCAAGGCGCAGGAACTCACTCTGCTCGTCAAGGAAAAAGGCATAGGCCTTGTTATTTTCAATAACGACTTGACCGGGACACAGCACAGAAACTTGGAAAAGGCCTTGGAGGCGAAGGTCATCGATCGCACGCAGCTCATCCTTGATATTTTTGCCAGGCGCGCCAAAAGCCCGGAAGGCAAAGCCCAGGTGGAATTGGCCCAGCTTGAGTACATGCTGCCGCGCTTGAGCGGCCGGGGCACGGAATTATCGCGTTTAGGCGGTGGCATCGGCACGCGCGGCCCGGGCGAACAGAAGCTGGAAGAGGACAGGCGCCGGATCAGGGAAAAGATCCTGAGGCTTAAAGAAGATTTGAAAGATCTGGGAGAAAGGCGGCAGTCGAGAAGGAGCGACAGGGATGAGTTTTCTTTGCCCGCGGTTGTTTTTGTCGGTTACACGAGCGCCGGGAAATCCACCTTGTTTAATGCGCTCACAGGAAGCGCTCAGGCTGTCAGCAAGGGGTTGTTCACGACGCTTGACCCTTTGACAAGGTCCATCAATCTTTCAAATCACCAAAAAGTCATCCTCTCTGATACGGTCGGCTTTATCCGCCAGCTGCCGCACCGCTTGATCGAGGCTTTTCAGGCAACGCTCGAGGAGGTGGTGGATGCGGATCTGTTGGTCCATGTGCTTGATATCAGCGATCCGAAAGCCAAAGACCACTATGCCTCGGTCATGGAAGTCCTGGAGGCGTTAGGGGCATCCAAGAAGAACATCATCTGCGCGCTCAATAAGGTGGATCTTATTTCGGACAATGGAGCGTTTAAAAGATCAAAAGCCGAATACGCCGACGGCATCCCTATTTCGGCCCTGACAAGAAAGAATCTGGACAATCTTTTGAAAGAAATCGAGCAGAGGCTCTCCGGATTTGTCTGCGATGTTTCATTGGAGGTTCCGCTTAGCCGGATGGATGTGGTGGATAGTGTCTATAAGAACGGCCAGGTAAAAGACGTTGTGTATAAGACGGGGAGCGTTTCGTTAAAAGCCAGGGTCCCCAACGCCTTGGCCATGCGGCTGAGGGCATATTTCAAGTGATTTAATTTTTATAATTAGATGACTTGACAGAAATAATTAAATGTGCTAATCTTTCATTAGTGCACTGTGTAATAAATTTTCAACAGTGCACAAGGGGGCGTGGGGGAGACCGTCCCCAACGCTTGGGGGGGTGCTCAGCGAACGAAGTGAGCGCCGAAGGCGGGGTACCCATCCGAGAAGGATGGGTCGTGCCCCCCTAGCGGAAGTGCGACGTGATAAGAATTTATGTCACGGAGCACTAGATGGGGAGAGCGCACATGAGACGGATAGCGATTCGGATCAGCCCACAAGACCCGGTGTACGCGATCGGCATTGTCAGCAAATTGCTGGATATGCCGGAGTGGACGCTGCGCGCTTTGGAAAAGGGAGGCCTGATCCGTCCGAAGAGGATGAATAAAAAAAACAGGTTTTATTCGATGAAGGACATTGAGAGGCTGGAGTACATTCATTATCTTATGGAGGAAAAAGGGGTCAATGTCAGCGGCATAAGGATTATTTTGGAGATGAAGAGGTAATTTTTTTTGCATTGTTGTTAGCGCTCTTATAAAGAGAGTGCTAATGGCGATTTCACAGAAGCGGCTGCAAGATAAACATATTTTGATTTCCGTGTCCAAAGATGCTAAAATATTCATTTCCAATTAGGAAGGAAAGGGCTTGAATTCAAAGCAGAAAGGTCAAGCGAGGCCGCAACTCATGGAGAGAAGGGCTTATAAGTTGTTTGGCCGAGATTGACCCAGCACCAATTTTTCATAAAAATTAGTGCTGGGTTTAATTCGCCCGGACAATTTATATTCACTCCGTTCTGTAAATTGTGGGCTCATTAAAGAAAGGTAAAAGGCATGCAGACGACATTCACCACGAAACACTTTGAGGACGATACGCTGGTGAGGGGGCATTTTGAAGAAAAGGCTGCCAAGCTGAAAAAGCACCTGTCTCGATTTAAAGATGCGCTTGTTTATCTCCACGGTTGCGTAGAGAGGAATCCTCACAGGGAGGAGTGTTACGCGACTTTAAGCCTTTATATGCCTTCTTGCGCTCTGCACTGCCGTGAGCGCGGGGGTGACGGCTTAGCTGCTCTTAATGCCGCTTTTTTGGATATCGCCCGCCAGATCGAAAAGCATAAAGACAAGCTGAACAGGGAAAAAAGGCGCAGGGAGAGGTAAGAATGCCTCGTTCTACTGATCACGAATCCAGAAGAAAAGATATCTTGGCCGCGACCATTGAGCTTTACCTTAATACGGCGCAGCCGGTCTCGTCCGATAATCTGCTTAAGAAAAGCAAAGCGACTTTAAGTTCTGCGAGTGTCCGCAATGTTTTTTCTGAGTTGGAAGATGTCGGTTTCTTGATGCATCCGCATACATCTGCCGGCCGCGTGCCTACGGACGAGGGGTACCGTTTCTATATCAATGTGCTGATGAAAAAAAAGGAGCTTAAAAGGCAGGAGCTTGATTTCATCAGGAAGATCTATGAATTGAAGGTCAATGAAATGGACGACCTTCTTTTTGAAACATCCATGATCATTTCTGATTTTACGCATTACGCGAGCCTTGTGTATCTGGATAGCGAGGGCAGGATGTATTCTCAGGGCATGAGGTATATCCTGGAGCATCCGGAGTTCAAAGACGTCGGCCTCGCGCACATGGTCTTGGAGGCGCTTGAGCGTAAAGAAGAACTACTGGACTTGATCAAGAGGAATTTTCCGGACAAAACCCGAGTTTATATCGGCAAAGAGAGCGATTGTCCGCAGATGGAGTGCTGTTCGATCGTCGTTTCAAAATATACGGGCCGGGGACGTGAAGAAGGCCGATTGGCTTTGATCGGCCCTAAGCGCATGGCTTATGATAAAGTGATTCCGCTTATGGATTATATCGCCGAAGTGGTGGCTGAGAATATGGAAAGGCTGTAGTCCATGACTCATGAAAAAAACGAGAAGAGCGACATTGTCGTTCTTTCCAAGAAAGAGTTCGAGCAGCTCAAGGGCGAGGCTCAAAAAGGCCAGGAGAACTGGGATAAGCTGGTCAGGCAGCAGGCGGATTTTGAAAATATTCGCAAGCGCCTGGAGAAAGATAAGCAGGATTTTGCAAAGTTCGCCAATGAGGGCATCATCGTCGAGCTGCTGAATATCCTGGATGATTTGGAGCGCGCCATTGAATTGGCTTCGGCTAAACACGAGGATATATCCGCTTTCTTAAAAGGCGTGGAGATGATCCTGGCGCATCTGTACGATCTTTTGAAAGATCACGGGGTCAAGCCCGTCGAGGCCCTGGGCAAGATCTTTGATCCGCATTACCATGAGGCCTTGATGCAGGCCCAGAATAGGGACCTGCCGGAACATACGATCGTCGAGGAACTGCAAAAGGGATATTTACTGGATGATCGCGTGATACGGACGGCAAAGGTGAAGGTAACAAAAAAAGGAGAAGGCGAGCAGGTTAAGCTCGAAAAGATAGATGAAAAATAAACTAAAAAAGAATCGGGAGGGCTAATCAAATGGCAAAGGTAATCGGAATAGACTTGGGTACATCAAATTCGGCGGCTGCATTCATGGAAGGCGGCAGGCCGGTGATCATTCCTTCGGCTGAAGGCGCGGGCGTCGCTTCCGGAAAGGCGTTTCCTTCGTTCGTGGCTTTTACCAAAGACGGCCAGAAGCTTGTCGGAGAGCCGGCGCGCAGGCAGGCCTCCATCAATGCGGAAGGCACGATTTTTGCGGCCAAGCGCAAGATGGGCACAGATCATAAATTCAAGGTGTTCGGCAAAGAATACACGCCTCAGCAGATATCTTCGTTTATCCTGCAGAAGGTCAAACAGGATGCGGAGGCTTACCTGGGTGACAAGGTGGAAGAGGTCGTTATCACGTGTCCTGCGTATTTTGACGATAACCAGAGGACGGCGACCAAGGATGCAGGCGAGATCGCGGGTTTGAAGGTGCTTCGCATCATCAATGAGCCTACTGCCGCGTGCCTGGCATACGGTTTGGAGAAGGCGGGAAAAGAATTAAAGATCCTCGTGTTTGATTTCGGCGGCGGCACCCTGGACGTGACCTTGATGGAGATGTGGAAAGAGGGCGGTTTTAAGGTCATGGCGACCAGCGGCGACACGCAGCTCGGCGGAACGGACATGGATAACGTGCTCATCGATTATATCGCCAAGGAGTTCAAACGCGACACGGGCATCGATTTAAAGAACGACAAGATGGCTATGCAGCGTTTGCGCGAGGCCGCAGAAAAGGCCAAGGTCGAGCTTTCAAGCACGCTGAGCACGGACATCAATCTACCGTTTATCACGGCTGATGCCTCCGGGCCGAAGCATCTGACCATGGCGATCAACCGCGCCAAGCTCGAAGAATTGATCACCCCGATCATCGAGCGTTGCCGCGGGCCGCTGGAGCAGGCGCTTCGCGACGCCAAGTCTTCTTTTGAAAAAGAAGGCGCGAGCTTTTCCGAAAAGGACGTCGACAAGATCATCATGGTGGGCGGACCGACGAGGATGCCGATCGTCCAGAAGTTCGTCGAAGATTATTTCGGAAAGAAGATCGAGCGCGGGGTGGACCCGATGGAATGCGTGGCCATGGGCGCGGCGATCCAGGCGGCGATCATCAAAGGCGAAGTGAAAGACGTATTGTTGCTCGATGTGACGCCACTTTCCTTGGGGATCGAGACCTTGGGCGGAGTGAACACCAAGCTTATCGATAGGAACACGACTATTCCGACGAGAAAAAGCCAGATATTTTCCACTGCGGCGGAAAACCAGACCGCTGTCACCGTGCGCGTCATCCAGGGCGAGCGTTCCCTGGCGGATGCCGAGGGCAATGTGGAGCTGGGCCGCTTTGACCTCGTGGGCATCCCGCCTGCACAGCGCGGCGTTCCGCAGATAGAAGTGGCTTTTGACATCGATGCCAACGGCATCGTCCATGTCTCGGCTAAAGACCTGGGCACCGGCAAGGAGCAGTCCATCCGTATCACCGCGCCGAAGAAACTCTCCAAGGAGGAGATCGACAAGATGGTGCGCGATGCGGAGAAGTTCGCTGCGGAAGATACCAGGAAAAAAGAGGAAGTTGAAATGATCAATCAGGCGGACAATCTTGTTTACGCCACCGAGAAGTCCTTGAAGGAATACGGAGATAAAGTCAGCCCGGCGGAACGGGGCAACATCGAATCCAGTGTCAACGATGTTAAAAGCGCGATCAAAGACAAAAACATTGAGCGGATTAAAAAGGGCATGGAAAACCTGACCAAGGCTTCGCACAAGCTGGCCGAAGAGATCTATAAAGCAGCGTCGCAGCAAAAAGGCGCAAAAGGCGGACCGGCTCAAGGGCCTGGGGAAGCACCGGAGCAAGGCGGGGCCGCCGAAGGCGAGCCGGGCCCCGGCGCCAAAGGTGAAGACATCATCGACGCAGAGTACCGTGAAGAGGACGACAAAAAATAATGACGACGTCGCGCGATTATTACGAGATCCTTGGTGTGAATAAAGCGGCTTCGGTGGATGAGATCAAGAGCGCCTATCGGAACTTAGTTATGAAATATCATCCGGATCGCGTGGCCCCTGAAAAAAAGAAAGAGGCTGAGGAGAGGTTCAAGGAGATTTCTGAGGCGTATGCCGTTCTTTCGGAAGAAAATAAGCGCCGTCTGTATGATCAGTACGGCCACGCGGGCATCGACCAGAAGTATTCCACAGAGGATATTTTTAGAGGCGCCGATTTTTCAAATATCGAGGATATATTGGGGGGGATTTTTGGAGGTGGCGCATCGGGCAGTATTTTTGAGGAGATTTTCGGAGGCGGGGATATATACGGCGGCGGTAGAGGCCGAAGATCCCGCCGCGGCAGGGATCTTCAGTTCGAGTTGCAGATAACCCTGGAAGAAGCGGTCGAGGGCGTCGAAAAGACTTTTCCGATCGCCCGATTTGAATTGTGCTCGGCGTGCAGCGGTTCCGGCGCTCGGCCCGGCAGCAAACCGTCCGCATGCCCCCAGTGCCGGGGCGCAGGCCAGGTTTCTGTCTCTCACGGATTTTTTCATCTGACACAGACATGTCCTAAATGCGGGGGCGAGGGCAAGGTCGTGACTGCGCCGTGCCCGAAGTGCGCAGGACAAGGGCGGATGAAGGTCTCAAAAAAGATCTCCGTCAAGATCCCCGCAGGTGTAGACAACGGGTCTCATTTAAGGGTTCGCGGGGAAGGCGAGCAGTCCGAAGCGGGCGCAGGCGAGTTGTATGTCTTGATAAGCGTCCGCAGGCACCCTGTTTTCGAGCGTCACGAAGACGATCTTTTGTGCGAAGTCCATGTGGATGTGGCTCAGGCGCTCCTGGGTGCTGAGATCGATGTTCCGGCATTGAGCGGGAACGTCAAGATGAAGATCCCCTCAGGCACCCAGTCCGGAAAAACATTCCGATTGAGAGAAAAGGGGGTCCCTCATTTAAGAGGCCGCGGCAGCGGCGATGAGCTTGTCCGTGTCATCGTGGACATCCCCGAATCTTTAAGTTCAGGAGAAAAAAGATTGATCCAAGAGTTCGCAAAGATGAGAGGGGTCAACACAGGGAGTTAATTATGCCTACGTACGAATACGAATGCAAAGGTTGTGGCCACCGTTTTGAAAAATCCCAGCCTATCACGGCTGAGCCGATCAAGATATGCCCGAAGTGCGACAAAAAGAAGGTGAGCCGCCTTATCAGTTCAGGCTCCGGGTTCATCTTTAAGGGGTCAGGTTTTTATGCGACGGATTATAGAAAGGGCAAGTCTTCTGAGCCTGAAACGTGCCCTTCTGCGGGCAGCAAACCGTCGTGTTCGTCTTGTCCGGGTGGTTCAAAATAATGCCGGGGCCGCTCCGCTTGCGATCTTGGGCCCCTGTTTTTTGTTATGCGGCCCTGATATTCGGCCTATCTTCGTTTCCGGGTAAATATGTGCCGTCGCTTTTTCCGAATAGCGATAAGCTCTTTCATTTTTTGGAATATGCGCCGTTCGGGTTTTTGTTGGCGCGCGCGATGCACCGGACCACAGCGCTTAAAGAAGCTGCGCTTTTTCAAGCGGCCCTCCTGGCAGCAGTCCTCTATGGCTTAAGCGATGAGACGCACCAGCTATTTGTGGTCAACCGCTACTTTTCCTTGATCGACCTGTTTTTTGATGCTATCGGCGCCGGCTCAGGGATAGCCTTTCATTGCTATGGCAAAAATAGAAGCATTTAAAAGTCTCACCTACAACCCTCTGATGGTCGAAGATATCAGCAAGGTCGTCTGTCCGCCTTACGATATCATCGATGCGCAAGGGCAGGACGAGTGTTACCAGCGGCATCCGTACAATATTATCCGCCTGATCTTGAGCAAAGACCTCGCCGGCGAAAATGAACAGGAAAACAAATATACCCGCGCCGCAGGCTACATGGATGACTGGGCAAGACGGAACATTTTTATTCAGGATACGCAGCCGGCGCTCTATTTTTATGAGCAGGTTTTTAAGATTTCCGGGGCTGTCAAAAAACGTATCGGTTTTATCGGTCTGATGCGGCTGGATGAGGAAGGCCAGGACCAGAGCGTCTATCCCCACGAACATACCCACACCGCGCCCAAAGAAGACCGCTTCAGGCTGATCAAAAGCGTCGAGGCGAACTTAAGCCCGATCTTTACGATATTTTCCGATGAGGAGAAGGTCATCAAGAAGTTGTTTTTAGAAAGTATATCGAAAGAAAAGCCTCTTTTCGAAGTCCTGGATGATGCCGGTATCCAGAACAGGATTTGGAGGATGAGCGATGCGGCTTTGATCGACCAGATCAAAGTTTTTTTTGCGGAAAAAAAGGTTTTTATAGCGGACGGCCATCACCGCCACGAAGTCGCTCGTATGTTCAGGGATTACAAGCGCCGCGAAGATCCGGCGCATTTCAAGGATTCCTATAATACCATCATGACCTATTTTACGGCCTTAGAAGATGACGGCCTGTGCGTGTTACCGACGCATCGCCTGATCAAAAATACCCGCTTTAACCCGGAAGACCTGGGCACTTGTTTTTCCGTTAGAGAAATTGGATCCAAAGAGGCCCTCGTTTCCGAGATGAAGGCCAAAGAAGAAGAGATCGGAGTGTTCGGCCTTTATAAAGACAAGAAATTCTTTTTTTTGAAAGTCAGCGACAAGCGGGGATGCAACCGTTTTATCCATGAGGGGCCGAAAGAATACAAGAATCTTGATGTGGTGATCTTGCAGAAGGTCGTTTTTGATAATCTTATTAAGGTGACTTTAGACCAGATCTTTTATGAGATCGATTTAGATAAAGCTGTCCATGCGGTCGACGAAAAGGCTGCGGACGCTCTTTTTGTCTTAAACGCGACGAAGGTCAGGCAGATCCGCGCACTCGCGCTGACCGGGCAGGTCATGCCTCAGAAATCCACCTATTTTTATCCGAAGCTTTTGAGCGGTTTTTTGATCCATAAGTTTTGAGCACTATAATGTGCGCCAAGGGCGCATTCAGCGAAATCTGCCTTCGGCAGATAGGAGAGCTCCATGGCTTTATTCGGGAAACCGAAATATACGGTCGTCAAAATAAGAAAAAGAGAGATTCCCGAAGGCCTTTGGACCAAGTGCCAGGAGTGCGGCCAGCCGATCTACAAGAAGGCGCTCGATGAGAACCTCAAGGTCTGTCCCAAGTGCCATTTCCATTTTAACATGACGGCCCCGGAGCGTCTGGAGGCGATTGTGGACCCGGAGACCTTCAAGGAGTTCGATGCCGATCTTTCCAGCGTCGACCCTTTGGAATTCAAGGGCATCAAGTCTTACAAACAAAAGCTTTCTGAAGACCAGAAGATCACGGCCTTGAAAGAGGCGGTGATTACTGGCTCAGGCGAGATCTTCGGCAAGCGCGCCGTGCTTGCGGTAACGGATTCGCGTTTTATCATGGGCTCCATGGGTTCGGTGGTCGGCGAGAAGATCACGCGTGCCATCGAGGCGTCCATCGAGAAAAAACTCCCCTTGGTTATCATCTCCGGCTCCGGAGGCGGGGCGAGGATGTATGAAGGGATCTACAGCCTGATGCAGATGGCCAAGACTTCCGCCGCCTTAAGCAAACATCATGAGGCCGGGCTTCTGTACATCTCCGTCCTCACCAATCCCACCATGGGCGGTGTCATGGCCTCTTTTGCCGGATTGGGGGATGTGATCTTGGCAGAGCCAAAGGCGCTGATCGGTTTTGCCGGCCCGCGCGTCATCGAACAGACCACGCGGCAGAAATTACCGGAAGGGTTTCAAAAGTCGGAATTCATGCTGGAACATGGGCTTCTGGATATGATTGTTCCCCGCAAGGCCTTAAAAGAGACCCTGCATCAGCTGATCGATTATTTGAGTTGACACTTTTGAGGGGCATACTATAATAAAGTTCGTTTAAATAAGCATATACCTTTAAGTGTGTAAGTGTTA
>JAGVGA010000077.1 GCA_020057345.1 Candidatus Omnitrophota bacterium
CCTGGGCCTTTCTTCTAAGGTGGGCTTGAAAGCTAAAGAAGCGATGATGACGCGCTTTGATCTTTATACCGCGGATGAAGTGTTTTTGACCGGTACCGCCGCTGAGATCGTGCCTGTGGTGAAGATCGACAATCGCATAATCGGCGACGGGAAAGTGGGGCGCGCCACCATGAAGCTCACGCAGGAGTTTAAAAAGCTGACCAAAAAAGAAGGCGTGCGTTATGCTCTGTAATCTGTGCAACAAAAACCAGGCGACCGTGCATCTGACGGAGATCGTGGACGAGCAGATGAGCGAATTGCATCTGTGCGACGACTGCGCGCGCAAAAAAAGTATGGAGATGGAGCAGCAGTTCGGCTTGTCCGATCTTTTGGCAGGGCTCGTGGATTACGGCAAGCAGATCTCCGGCACAGATAAGGGCGCGGTTCCGGCCCAGTGCGGTTTCTGCAACCTGACGTATGAAGATTTCAGAAAGATCGGCAGGCTGGGTTGTAGCGAATGCTACACGTCTTTCAGCAAATATCTCGGCCCCTTGCTCAAGCGTATCCACGGGGCCATCCAGCATCTCGGCAAGACTCCGGCGCATTATGTGGAGCCTGTGCCCGTCAAGATGACGAAAGCGACAAAGCAGATGGATGCCGCAGAATTAAAAGAAAGATTGCAGGCCGTGATCGAGAGGGAAGAATTCGAGGAGGCGGCGAAGTTGCGTGATATGATCAAGGAATTGGAAGCCAAGCCCAGGGACCCCGAGAAGAAAAAAAAAGGGACAGCGAAAAAAGATGAAGCTTAATGACCTTTTGAACCATGTGGGCGGCTGGATCAAGGGCAGCGGACCGAATTCGGATATTGTGATCTCATCCCGTATCCGCTTGGCTCGTAACCTGGCCCGCGTGCCGTTCCCGCATTGGGCCAAAAAAGAGGAGCTCGAGGAAGTCAGCCGTCTTGCAAAAAGCGCCTTTGAGCAGACCGAGCCCTTACAAGGGAATCTTTTCCTGATACTTGAGGAGCTCGACAGCATCGACAAGCAGTTTTTGGTCGAGCGGCACCTGATGTCCAATGAACATGCGATTCGCTCCAGTCAGAAAGCGCTCCTGGTCAATGAGGACGAAAATGTGGCCATCATGGTCAACGAAGAAGACCATTTGCGCATCCAGGCGATGGAATCGGGATTCGATCTGGATGCGACGTGGAATGCTGTCAATGCGATCGATAACCGCCTTTCCGAACTCCTGCCTTATGCTTTCAAAAAGGATTGGGGATATTTGACCGCCTGTCCCACGAATACGGGCACGGGCATGCGCGGTTCGGTGATGCTTCATTTACCGGCGCTCGTCATGAGCCGGCAGATCAATCGCGTCTTAGAGGCGATCGCGAAACTGAGTTTTACGACGCGCGGCCTTTACGGCGAAGGAACGCAGGCGTCGGGAAATTTTTTTCAGATTTCCAATCAAGTCTCTTTGGGGCAAAAGGAAGAAGAGATCCTCGGCAATATCAAAGGCGTGATCCGGCAGATCATCGAACAGGAACAGAAGGCGCGCGAAGCGCTTTTAGCCGAGCATCGGGAGATGCTGGAAGACAGGATCTGGAGGTCGTATGGCACCTTAAAGAATGCCCATATCATTACCAGCAACGAGACAGTGGAGCTCTTGTCCATGTTGCGGGTGGGGAATGATCTCGGTATCGTCAAAGATGTGGAGCGCGGCCTGATCAACGAGCTGTTTATCCTGACCCAGCCGGCCCATCTTCAGAAGTTAGAGAATAAGAAATTATCGTCCAATGAGCGCGATGTCAAACGCGCCCAGATCATAAGAGATAAACTGTTGCATTAATAATTATCCGGAGGATTCGTAATGTTCAATCGTTTTACGGAAAGAGCGAGAAAAGTTATTGTCCTTGCCAAAGAGGAGGCGAGGCGTTTTAACCACGACTACATCGGAACCGAACACCTGCTATTAGGGCTCATCCGCGAGGGTGAGGGCGTGGCTTCCGCTGTTTTGCAGAAGTTGGGTTTGAGTCTGGAAAGCATCCGCCTGGAAGTTGAGAAGCTCGTCCAGCCGGGTCCGGCTACGCAGATCCAGGGTGACGTGCCTTTCACCCCGCGTTCCAAGAAAGCTTTAGAGCTGGCAGCGGAAGAAGCGCGTTCCTTAGGGCACAATTACATCGGAACCGAACATCTGCTCTTAGGGCTCATCCGCGAGGGTGAGGGCGTGGCTTCTCAGGTGTTATTGAATTTAGGCCTTGATTTGAACAGGGTGCGCAGCGAAATAATGGAATTGCTCGGTTCGGCCACTCCTGGTTTTGAAGCGCAGCAGGCGTCAAAATCAAAGACCCCGGCTTTGGATGCTTTTGGCCGCGATCTGACGGCACTCGCCAGGGAAGGAAAGCTTGATCCTGTGATCGGCCGCAAGAACGAGATCGAGCGCGTCATCCAGATCCTCGCGCGCCGCACGAAAAACAATCCCGTGCTTTTGGGTGAGGCGGGCGTCGGCAAGACCGCGATCGTCGAGGGGCTGGCGCAGCAGATCATCATGGGCAATGTGCCTGAAATTCTGAGCAACAAGAGGATCGTTGTCCTGGACCTCGCGCTTATGATCGCCGGCACCAAATACAGGGGCCAGTTCGAAGAGAGGATCAAGGCGGTGATGGATGAGATTAAGCGCTCGCGCGACGTGATGATTTTTATCGACGAGTTGCACATGCTCGTAGGCGCAGGCGCGGCGGAAGGCGCTATCGATGCCTCCAATATTTTAAAGCCGGCTTTGTCACGCGGGGAGATCCAGTGCATCGGCGCGACCACGCCGGATGAGTACAGGAAGCATATCGAAAAAGACGCGGCCTTGGAGCGCCGGTTCCAGACCATCATGGTCGATCCGCCGTCCGTGGATGAGACCGTTGAGATCTTAAAAGGCCTGCGCGATAAATATGAAGTGCATCATAATGTCGAATACAAGGATGAATCGATCATTGCCGCGGCGCGGTTCTCCGACAGGTACATGACCGGCCGTTTCCTGCCGGATAAGGCGATCGATCTGATCGACGAAGCGGGCTCGCGCTCGCGGCTGGCGACCCTGACAGCGCCTTCTCATTTAAAACAGCTGGAGATCGATGTCGAGGAGCTTAGGAAGGAAAAAGAGATTTTTATCAAAAACCAGGATTTTGAAAAGGCTGCGTCTTTGAGGGACCAGGAACGCCAGGCGCGCCAGAAGCTGGACGACGAAAAGAAGCTTTGGATGGAAGACAGGGCTAAGACAAGGCCGCAGATCACCGAAGAAGATATTGCGACCATCGTTTCTAAGATTACCGGTGTCCCGATCATCAAGCTTGAGCAGAAGGAGGGCGAAAAGCTTTTAAAAATAGAAGAGGAGCTGTGCAAGAGCGTCGTCGGCCAGGATGAGGCGCTGGAGGCCATCGCCCACTCGGTGAGGCGTTCGCGCGCCGGCATCAAAGACCCGCGCCGGCCCATCGGCTCGTTTATTTTTCTCGGGCCTACGGGAGTCGGCAAGACGCTTTTGGGCCGGGCGCTTGCGGAGTTCATGTTCGGCGACGAGAACGCGCTCATCCAGCTGGACATGTCCGAATACATGGAGAAGTTCAATGTCTCGCGCTTAGTCGGCGCGCCTCCCGGGTATGTGGGATACGAGGAGGGCGGGCAATTGACGGAGAAAATCCGCCGCCGTCCGTATGCGGTCATCTTACTCGACGAAATAGAAAAGGCGCACCCGGATGTGTTCAATATCCTTCTGCAGGTTTTAGAAGACGGCCGGCTCACGGACAGCTATGGCCGCAAGGTCGATTTCAGGAACTGCATCATCATCATGACATCGAACGTCGGCGCCGAGATTCTGCGCAAGCAAGGTTCTTTGGGTTTTAAGGCGCAGAGCTCGGAGACGTCTTATCAGCAGATGAAGGAAAGGCTGCTTGAGGAGGTCAAGAAGACTTTTAAGCCGGAGTTCTTGAACAGGATCGACGACGTGATCGTCTTTCGGCCTTTAGGGAAAGACGACCTGTATAAGATCATCGAGATAGAGATCAGGGAAGTGCAAAAGCGTTTGAGCGATCAGAAGATATCCTTGATCTTGGAGCAGGAGGCAAAAGACTTCTTGATCGATAAAGGCTTTGATATCATCTTTGGCGCCAGGCCCCTCAAGCGGACGATCCAGCGGTATATGGAAGACCCTCTGGCAGAGGAGATCATCGCCGGCAGGGTGAAAGAAGGCTCGACAGTCAAGATCTCCAAGGAAAAAGACAAGATCGAGCTCACGTTCAAGTGAGTTTATTTAAAGAAAGGCGCGTGCATGTTTTTTTTAAGAAAAAGTTTTTACATCGCCATCGGCGAGAAGATATTTAATTTTACTAATTTTTTCGGCGGCATCTGCAGCCTGACGCTTCAGACGGTCTTATTGATCCCGGCCAAGCCCTTCGGTTCCCGTAGGATCTTTGAGCAGGCCAAAAAGGTCGGGGTGGACAGTCTGCCTATCGTTTCTTTGGTCGCGCTCTTTA